>JAJYLU010000028.1 GCA_021787505.1 Nitrospirota bacterium
AAGAGACAACTGTACCACGAACGGGACAATATACCGGAAATCCCGGTATCTTACATTCAAGACCGCAAACCAGAAGCCTGCGCCAAGGGCAAGCAACAGCGCAAGGCCGAGGAAAAGCGGAAGAAAGATAATTCTCCAGTCAGGCATAAATATATACCAGATCATCAGAAATATGAGCACGATAAAGGAGAGGACAAAATCCACCAGGCTCACAATGACCGAACTCGCCGGGATAATGAGCCTCGGAAAATACACTTTCGTGATGAGGTTTGCATTCGCTATAAATGAGTTGCTGCTTTCGCTGACCGCATTGGAAAAAAGCTGCCATGGCAGCATAGCCGCATAAACCATGATGGGATAAGGACGCCCTTTTGAAGGAAGGCCGGCCAGCGTACCAAAGATCACAGTAAAAACCACCATGCTCAGGAGGGGTCTGACTATGCTCCATGCCACGCCGATTGCCGTCTGCTTATACCTTACGAGGATATCGCGCCAGACGAGAAAAGCGAACAGTTCCCTGTATCGCCACAGGTCGCGCCAGTAATGTCTTACCCCAAGCCCGGGCTCAATTACTATTTCATCAACGCCGTCGGCAGCTATCGCTTTTCTCCTTTCGATCCAACGCCTCTTATGTCAAGGGGAGCAGACTCACAAGAGGCTCATTTAGTATGCGATGTTTCCTCATAAAAAGGATAGTCCGCACTCCGTAATTGTGCATCTACATCAGGTTATTCTTCCTGAGATAATCATACTTCCGCTCCGCATCCTCGTTCCGGCCGGTAGCGGAAAGCAGTTTGTATTCAAGTATATGGGCCGTTTCAGTAATATGTCCTTCCGGATTCTTTTCGAGTTTCCTCAGAAAATCAAGTGCATAAGCCTGCCGTTTATTGTCCAGAAGATATTTAATGTATGTCCCGAGGAACTTCCCGGGGTCGGTAAGTTTCATGGCTTCAACTATCGCCCGCCTGCCTGATTCGGTATCGCCCCGCCTTTCCATGATGTCTCCGTACATCAGACGAGAAAGCGCATAATGATTCACCAGCTCGACCGCGAAGAAATCATCGAGATAGGGAAGCCTTCTTATAGAATCATAGTCAAGAAAGCTGTAGGCGGCAAGAAAATCTTCGTCCGTTATTGAATCCTCTGGAATATGTCCCCGGGGATAGAGCGCCACAGTCAGCGGCCGCATTCTTACTGCATAGTGAGAGGCCATCGTCTTCGACATTTTCCTGGGGTCGCTCGTAAAAAGCTTTCCCCTTAAGGCAAACTCGCGGTCAAGATAGTTGAGGTCGATCGCATCAGTTGCATAAAAGCCGGGATGCAACGCCTTGTATTTCCAGGCAGGGGCAGACCCCATGCCGTAAATGTCTCTTTTCCCTCCTATGTATATTGTCATGACGTCGTCCCGGTATCTCTCAGCGGACTGCATATAGTAGCTTGTGAAGGACGGATTGTCATCGTAATGGATGATCATTGAGTTGACCGGCAGCACGGTAAGCATGTCCTTTGAGAAGGTATAGGCAAGCGTATGCTGATTTGAACGGGCTACCCCATAGGCCTGCGGAGCGAGCGTCAACGGCATTATGGCCATAGCAAAAGAGATGAATTTCGGCAGGAAGGAGTCTCGCCGAAGCTTAGTCACCTTTTCGAGTACAAGCGCAATGCCTTCTCCGAGTATCACGGCAATAATCAGGAAAACAGGGATAAAATATACGCTTACCACCTCTATATCCTCTATGGAAAGTCTTCCGGCGCTCGTCACAACACCCAGGAAGGTGATCCAGAAGAAAAGCAGGGCAACAACGTATATAAAGAACCTTCTCTCTTTGAATATCCTGGCAAGCCCGATGAATATAAAGGGTATGATTGCATAATGCATATTCGGCAGTATTATCAGTTTTAAGACGTTGAGGTTGGCATTAAGAAAATTCGCAAAAAACGAAGATGTGGCCGAATGCAAGGAGGCTATCGTGTCGGCCTGATAGGTTCTTCTCAGGAATGTAAACATCAGGCTCTTAATGGTCCCACCATAGGAATAAAGAAATTCTATTCCTGAAGTTGCCGCCACCCTCGACCTTAAATAGATCAGGAGATTGACGGAAATGCCTGCCGCGAAAAAGACCACCACGAAGAAAAGCCACCGAAATCTCAGCTCTCTCCATCGTGCAAGGAACACCGTGGTAGCCGCAAGTCCCATCAAGGGGGCCGTATGGTGGTTCGCCATGCCGAGTCCCAGAAGAAAGGCTATAAGAAATGATTGTCTGTAAAAACTGCCGTCCTCCCTGATCATCTTCAGCGTGACAAGCATGATAACGGAACATATAAAGGCATTCAATGAATATACCTCGGCCTTTGACGACTCCTGCCAAAACAGGGGCACTACCGCAAGAAAAAGTCCGGACGCCCAAGCGGCGTAACGATTTCCGGTCATATAGAGCACGCACCTGTAAACGACATATGCTGCCAGTGCCCCGAAAAGGCTGCTCATAAGGTTCAGCTTAAAGCCGATGCTGCCGAAAGGCAGAAAGGTGACGAGTTTCCCTAACATGACGTAGAGGGGATAACCAGGCGGATGGGCCGTGCCCAGGGAAAATGATGCTGCAGTCAGCAGCGGCGAATCTCCCACATAGATAGATGGGCATAGCATCAGTAAATAAGCCGAAAAAATCGTAAAAAAAAGATACATTAGAAGATCAGGCGGGCGCCGGCTCCTTGGTTAATGGAATAAATAAAGGGGGCATTTCTGCCCCCTCTTTCTGCCACAAAGTCAGTCTACGCGGCATTAATCCGAGCTTGTAGTCTTTTGATAAATGAGGCCGCCCTTAGCGTCAATTGCAATTTCATTAATAGAAGCTATCGACGCGTCATCATTTGTTTGTCCTGCCAGGGAATTTTGCCAGCAAAGGGTAATCTGGCCCTTGCCGTTGGCTGTTGCATTGGTTAAGCAAGCGGCTTCATCAGCCTGATGTCCCCCAGACCTGAAAAGCTGCTTTGTAGCATCCCAGGGAGAATGCTGAGCGACGTGAGGCTTGTGGTTTCCCGTAATAGCGGTCCATATGGTAACTACGCCTCCCGTGCCATTCGTACCCAAATCATTATTATTCAGATCGGAAGTATTGACCACGCCATCTCCGTTTGTATCGACTTCATTTAGGCCCCCCTGAAGGCCACCGGATTTCTTTGCCGAGATCATCCATGCCTGGATCTCCGGCATTGAGGCCTCTGCTGTCCTTGTAACCGCGCCTTTTTTGCCCCTTTCCTGCATACCGAGATAACCGGGGATCGCGACTGCCGCGAGGATACCTATGATTGCGACAACGATCAGAAGCTCGATAAGGGTAAAACCTTCTTGTTCCTTAAGATTATTGACTGCCTTGTACATAACCTTTTCCTCCTTTTGATTGTTTCGACCCAGGGTCGTTAGCCGCCACAAAAAATGCTTTGCTTCATCACCTCCTCAAAATAATTGAAGAAACCTATTGATGTTACAAAAAGCACTTTTTATGCCAGATTCTCATCTCTTAAACTATATGAATTATCGAACATAAAATATTCCTTAAAGACGATAAAAGTCAAGACGGATGACATTATTTGTCATATTGGCAGGGGAGATGGCGCATATTGGCGTACCAAGCCGCCTTTGCCGCTATCATTATTAACCCGGCAATTAAATATCGTCATGCCCGAGTTCCTTTGTCGGGCATCCAGGGTCTCTGTTCTTTCTGGATTCCCGCCTAAAGACTGCGGAAATGAAAATTACGGAATTTTGTTGCCGGAGTAATAAATGATATTGCCGGTTGAAACGGCAACTATGGAATACAAGAAGAGAAATCTGTGGTATAATTTTCAAAAAATTAAATGTACTTTACCTATAATAAAAGATGAATTTTATCGGCCTCGACGCGGGATCAGTAAGTGTCAAGCTTGTTGTCCTCGATAATGGCGGTAACAGGCTTCATAGCGTATATCAGAGACATAAAGGGCAGCCCCTTGCCGTTGCACTCCAACTTCTGAAAGAAGTGTTAGGTGTGAAGCCGGCTGATCACTTTTCACTTTCTTTAACCGGGTCGGCGGGCAGGCTGATTGGGTCTGTACTCGGCCTTGAACCAGTCAACGAAGTTGTGGCATACGCGTATGCCACGCGCAGGCTCTATCCCCGGATACAGACCATCATCGAGCTTGGCGGCGAGGACTCGAAGCTCATTATGCTCGGAGAGGGTTCCGGCGCCGCAAAAGATTTCTCGATGAACTCTGTATGCGCGGCCGGCACCGGCTCATTCCTGGACCAGCAGGCCGAAAGGCTGAGGCTTTCGATAGAAGAATTCAGCGAATTATGCCTCAAATCGAAGAATCCCCCCCGCATCGCAGGAAGATGCAGCGTCTTTGCAAAGTCCGACATGATCCATCTGCAGCAGATAGCCAGTCCGGTGGAAGATATCGTTGCAGGGCTCTGCTTTGCGGTTGCCCGGAACTTTAAGGGTTCGATTGCGCGGGGCAGGGAGATAAAATCCCCCGTCTCTTTCCAGGGCGGGGTGGCGGCAAACGCCGGGATGGTCAGGGCATTTAGAGAAATCTTCGGCCTCGACGAACTTTTTGTGCCGGAAGAGCATGCCCTCATGGGAGCCTTCGGAGCGGTAATGAAGAACCTCGATTCCGGGGCGAAACAGACGTTCGACCTGAAGAAATTGGAGGACTTCATCAATTCGGCCAGGCCTGCGGAAAAAGGTCACCGTCCACTCATCGTTGCGGGCGACGATTTTTCTGAGAGGCACCTTAAGGATCGTAAAGAGTTATGCGTAATGAGTAATGAGTGTAAGGATAATAACTCATCACTAATCACTGATCACTCGTCACGGTCTCGAGCCTATCTCGGCATCGATATAGGCTCGATCAGCACGAATCTCGCAGTCATCGATGAAGACTGCAGACTGCTGGCAAAGCGTTATCTCATGACCGCAGGCAGGCCGATCGAGGCGGTCAAACAGGGGCTCGAGGAAATTTGCTGGGAGATCGGCGACAGAGTCGAGATCGTAGGCGTCGGCACGACGGGTTCGGGCAGATACATGATCGCGGATTACGTAGGCGCGGACATTGTTAAAAATGAGATCACGGCGCAGGCGACAGCAGCCGCCTTCATAGATAAGGGAGTCGACACGATCTTCGAGATAGGCGGCCAGGATTCGAAATATATTTCGCTGAAGGACGGCGTGATCGCCGATTTCGAGATGAACAAGGCGTGCGCAGCCGGCACCGGCTCGTTTCTCGAAGAACAGGCCGAGAAGCTGAGCATCCCGATAAAACTCGAATTCCAGAAGCTTGCCCTGAAGTCGGGGAACCCCTGCAGACTCGGAGAGCGCTGCACGGTTTTTATGGAAAATTCCCTGATGGCGAACCTCCAGCGGGGCGCCGGGAGAGAAGACCTCCTGGCGGGACTTGCATATTCGATCGTGCAGAATTACATAAACCGCGTAGTCGGCAAGCGCCCGATCGGACGGAAGATATTCTTCCAGGGAGGGGTTGCCTTCAACAAATCGGTCGTCGCGGCCTTCGAAAAGTATCTGGGTACGGAGATAACCGTTCCGCCCAACCACGACGTCACAGGTGCGATCGGCATGGCGCTGATCGCAAAAAAACAGAGGGAAGACGGGGAGTCAGGGATCAGGGGTCAGCAAAAAAAAGAAAGGAGTGAGGAGTCAGGAGTCAGGAGCGAAAAAAGAGATCCCTCACACCTTACACCTCACTCATCACCCGTCACGAGCTTCAAGGGGTTTGAGTTGTCGAAAAGACCTTATGAGATATCTTCCTTCGAGTGCAAGGGGTGCCCGAACGTCTGCGAGATCAACAGGGTGAAGGTGGAGGGCGAAAAGGGATATCTCTTCTACGGCGGAAGGTGCGAGAAGTATGACGTGAAAAAGAACAGGCAGGAGAACAACCTCCCCGACCTCTTCGCGTTCCGGGAAGACCTTCTGTGGAGGGCACACCTTACATACAGTAAAAAGTCAGGAGTTGGTAGGGGCGAGGTGACCTCGCCCGTACGGTCTCAAGAAAAAGGTGGCCAATCCCGTCCCAAAATAGGGATTCCTTACGTCTTTTACTTCCATGATTTTCTCCCGTTCTGGTCGACATTACTGTGGGAACTCGGATTTGAGGTCGAGGTCTCGGGGAAAACAGACAGAAAGATCGTCGACCTGGGGCTCGAGTCGGTGCTCTCGGAGACCTGCTTCCCGGTAAAGACCGCGCACGGCCACATCAAGCACCTGATCGACAACGGCGTGGACACGATCTTTATGCCGAGCTTCGTGAACCTGAACCTTCCCGACGACACCTTCGAAAGGGGATTCGCATGCCCTTATACCCAGACTATCCCTTACTCCGCCAGGGTCGCCTTTAAAAATGGAAAGTTCCTGACACCGGTCATCGACCTCAGCAGGGGAGACGAATTCATAAAAAAGGAACTGAAAAAAGTTTTCAGGGCTTTCGGCGTCAGGGCTTCTGCAATCTCGCGGGCCTATGACATCGCCCGCGGTGCCCAGGAAGCATTTCTGACAGAGATCAGGGATGAGGGTAAGAGGCTCCTCTCGGCATTGAAGGAAAGAACTGTGGTGATAGTCGGACGGGCCTACAATTCGTTCGACAAGGGAATGAACCTCAATATTCCACGGAAATTGGCCGACCTTGGCGTGATGGCGGTCCCGATGGACTTTCTGCCGATGGAACCTTCCAGTATCGACAGGGACTGGCCGAACATGTACTGGCGGGCCGGTCAGCGGATACTCAGCGCGGCGAGGCTCGCCAGGGCAAATCCGCTGCTCTATGTGGTGTACATAGGAAATTTTTCCTGCGGCCCTGACTCTTTCATCATCAAGTTTTTTGAGGAAGAGATGTCCGGGAAGCCCTACCTTCACCTTGAAATCGACGCCCATAGCGCCGACGCAGGGGCGATCACGAGATGCGAGGCCTTTCTTGACAGCGTCGGGAACCACGGAGTCAGGCGTCCTGAGCCGGAAAAAAGTGCGAAGTCAGGAGTAAGGAGTGAAGAGTTAAGAAATGAAAACACCTCACGTCTCGCGTCTTACTCCAAACGGACTGTTTATATCCCGCACATGTCCGACCATGCATTTGCCCTGGCAGCAGCCTTTGAATACTGCGGTGCGGATGCAGAGGTACTTCCCCAATCTACGAAAGAGGCGGTCGATCTCGGGAAGAAGTTTGTCTCCGGGAAAGAGTGTTACCCTTGCGCAGTGACCACCGGCGATATGGTGAGAAAGATCCAGGAACGCGGGTTTGTACCGTCCAAATCGGCTTTTTTCATGCCCTCGGGTTCGGGGCCGTGCAGGTTCGGGCAGTATAATGTATTCCACCGTCTGGTGATAAGGGAACTCGGATACGAGGACATCCCGGTGCTGTCCCCGAACCAGGACGAGAACTTCTACGAACACCTTGGAGTCATCGGCGGTGATTTCGCGATGAGGTCCTGGCAGGGCATTATCGCGATAGAACTGCTCACCAAGTTCCTCCACGAAACGAGGCCCTATGAAGTTGACAAAGGCTCTTCGCATGCCCTTTACGAAGAGTATCTGCGCAAGGCATGTAAATCGATAAAAGGCGCCGATGGGAATATCGAGAGCCTCCTCAGAAAGGCGCGGTCCGATTTCGAACACGTGCGTACAATCAAGGCCCCGAAGCCGCTGATCGGCATAGTCGGCGAAATATTCGTGAGATCCAACAGGTTCTCTAACGAGGACCTGGTCAGAAAGGTCGAGGCGCTGGGCGGAGAGGCATATCTGTCCCCTGTGGAAGAGTGGATATCCTATGTCAACCACATGGCATTTCGTAAGGTCTTGATAAAAAAAGATTGGTCTGGTATGATTAAACTTCTGCTGAAGACGTTCTTCCAGAAGAGGATCGAGCGCGGATTCGGCAAGAATTTTGAAGGGTTCTTGCGGAACCTTCATGAACCCGGCTCGAAGGAGTTGCTGGCAAAAGCGGGTCCTTATCTCCACTCCTCATTTGAAGGAGAGGCGATCCTCAGCATCGGCAAGAGCATCGACCTTATCACAAGAGGGGCGTCAGGCATCATCAATGCGATGCCGTTCGGCTGCATGCCGGGCACGATCGTAAGCGGGCTGATGCGGGGAGTCGGCACAGACTTCGGCATCCCGTGCCTGAGTCTCCCTTATGACGGGACAGAATCGTTGACAACGGAAATTCAGCTTGAGGCGTTCATAGACCAGGCGAAGGAGTTTAAGAGAAGATAAGTCAGATAAGGCTTATAGGACCTATTCGAATCGATTAAGAAGGAGGTGAGTCTGTGGGGAGCGTTGTTAAATGGCGTAAGAAGAAAATGAGCAAGCACAAGCACAAGAAACTGCTCAGAAAGACCAAACATCAAAGAAGAAGGAATAACTAGGTTGCAGACCTTTTTCATTACATATTATGCCGGATTCATCAGGATACCCTCTTATCCTGATTACGGCGCATCTGTGCCGAACCGGCTTACCCGTATCCCGGCAAAAGGCATTGTCTGCAGGTAATCAGGGAAAGAGACCTTTTTGACTTTTCCGCCCCCTCCCTTTATCCCGCTTGCATGGATCAGATAGACGCCGTCCTTCTCTCTCTTAAGGATCCCGATATGTCCGATGGTAATCCCTTCGGCTATCCTGGCGGGCGTGTTTACAAAAAAAACAATGTCGCCGCTCCTGAAAAGGTCGTTCCCTTTCGCCACGGCCCCGGCCGGCACAAATAAGACCGGCTTCCCCGCCGGTGTCGTAAACGTACTGATCTTACCCAATTCCGAAGTTACTTCCGTCCCCCACTTCCCGCTTTCAAGCATATCCTCGCCATATTGAAACCGGTCATCATAGTTCATGACTTCCCCATGTTCAACCTTCCCGTGATGCATGAATCTCATGCTGAGCGCCACCTCCCGCGCATCATCCGGGTCCCTGCTCATGGCCAGTTCGACCGCCCTGAATGTAAGATACATGCAGTCTACCCTTTCGTCCGCGACGATCACCTCTCTTCTCACATATTCCCCGAGGGGGTCGGTATCATAGGGAGTGCCGATGAATTTTTCGGCCCAGAAAGCGATCCGTTCTCCTACAGGCATCACTGCCGCCTGCCTTTGAAAGGCCGCGATGTCGCCGTCTGGAAAAAAGGCGGAGGCGAAAGCGGGAACAAAGACCAGGACGATAAATAACATCCTCATTTTACTATTATACTCACAAGAAAAATTTTGAAACAATCCCGGTGAATAGGGTATCATTCATAGGTGATAAAACCTTTTTCGACAACGGGGATAGGCAGCCTGCCCCATCTCGACGCCGGAGAGGCCTGCAGACTGGTACTCGACATCTTCGATATCCCGTTCTGGCCACAACTCCCAAGGGTATCGTTCAAAGAGTTCATGGTTCCCCAGTATTCCGAGGGCATGCCTTTCTTCAGGATCGACGCTGAAAGGCAGGCGGTATGGGTTGAAAAAAACGGCTCTGACGAGCTCGAGAGGTTCTATGAAGGCTGGAGAGAAGAATGCAGGATCGCAATATCCGAGGACTACGCGAAGGGCCTCCACACCTTCCTCCGCCTCGTCAAAAGCAAGAAATTCGACTTTCTGAAGGGCCATGTGACCGGGCCCCTTACTTTTTCACTCGGGCTGAAGGACGCCGGCGGAAAGCCAATCTATTTCGACGAGGAGTTCCGGGAAATCTCTCTCATGCTCCTGAAGGCCAAGACACGCTGGCAGATCGACGCGCTGAAGCCCTCTGCCGGCAAGATAATCATATTTATTGATGAGCCGATCCTATCCGCACTCGGGAGCTCGGCCTATCTCGGCGTCAGCCAGGAAGAAAGTCTCAGAATGTTAAGAGAAATGACCGGCACGATACAGAAGGAAGGCGGCCTTGCGGGTATTCACTGCTGCGGAAACGCGGACTGGCCGCTTGTAATCAAAAGCGGCGCCGACATAGTCAACTTCGACGCGTACGATTACGTAGACACCATATCGCTCTACCCCGCGGAATTCAGGGACTTTCTCGAAAAAGGCGGTCTTCTCGCGTGGGGGATCGTACCTACGTCGGACGCAATCGTGAACGAAAGCCCGGAATCGGTGAAAAGGAGGTTCCATGCCGGACTCGAAATGCTTTCGCGACATGTATCGGACAGGCTTCTTCTTTCGCAGATACTGCTCACCCCTTCGTGCGGTACCGGGTCAAGGACGATAGAGGAGACACTCAAGGTCTTTCAAAT
>JAJYLU010000029.1 GCA_021787505.1 Nitrospirota bacterium
CTCGACCGAATCCTCTTTAAGAGCATCGGCTACCGCCACGATACCCGCGGCCTTGCCGTCAACTCCCAAATACATCGGGGTCTTGCCCCGTTCGGACAGTCCGGATGCATCCCGTCCGAGTCCGCCGACCTCGATACCCTCTTCCTCCATGAACTTTTGATTGCCGAGCAGGACCTTTTTCCCGTCTATGATCGCCCTGATCCCATGTCCTGGTACCGCCTCAAAGTCCCCGGGATCTTTGATCGCGACGTTCTTTTCCCTCGCCTTTTTTATGATCGCCTCGCCGAGCGGGTGTTCCGATCCTTTCTCTGCGGAGCCGGCATAGAAAAGAATTTCTTCGTCACTGTATCCACGTGATACAAGGTCGGTGACTTCGGGCTCGCCCTTCGTCAGAGTGCCTGTCTTATCGAAGACGACCGTGCTTATTTTATGAGCTGTCTCCAGGGCCTCGCCGCTCCTGATCAGGACACCGTTTTCCGCCCCCTTGCCAGTCCCCACCATGATTGAGGTCGGCGTTGCAAGACCGAGCGAACACGGGCAGGCGATGATAAGGACCGCAATGAAATTGAGGACCGCATACGTGAATGAGGGCTCGGGACCGAAGAAGTACCAAACGATAAAGGTCACCGTTGCGACCCCGATCACGGCGGGTACAAAATAGGAGGCGATAAGGTCCGCGAGTCGCGCGATCGGCGGCTTGGAGCCCTGGGCGGTCTGGACCATATCGATGATATGGGCGAGCATCGTGTCCCTGCCGACCTTTGTCGCCTCGAACCGGAAAGAGCCCGTCTTGTTTATCGTCGCACCGATCACCTCGTCTCCCACGTTCTTCTCGACCGGCATCGACTCCCCGGTCACCATCGATTCGTCCACGGACGAATACCCTTCCTTGATCACACCGTCGACCGGGATCTTCTCGCCCGGCCGCACGATGACGATATCGCCGATCTCCATATCTTCCATCGGGATATCCGTCTCGCTTCCGCCCCGAAGGACGCGCGCCGTCTTTGCCTGAAGGCCGATCAGTTTCTTGATCGCCTCCGAAGTCTGCCCCTTTGCCCTGGCCTCGAAAAGTCTGCCGAGAAGGATGAGCACGACGATCGTGGCGGCGGTGTCGAAATAGACTTCCGGCGAATAGCCCTTCAGTGCGAAGACAGACGGGAAAAAGGTCGCAACCACGCTGTACAGATATGCAGCGGAAGTTCCTACGGCGATCAGTGTGTTCATATTGGTTGTCCTGTGGCGGGCCGCGGAAACGGCGCCGGTGTAAAACTGCCACCCGATCCAGAACTGCACCGGCGTTTCTATCAGAAGCTGCAAAATGAAATTTGCCTGCCGTGAAAGAGACAGAAGCCTCGAAATCCCGAGACGGTCCCACTGCATGAGGATGAATATCGGCAGGGCAAGGAGCGCGCCGGCGATCACTTTTTTCTTCAGAGTCCGGTATGCCGCCTCCCTTTCCCTCTGCTCTTTTTCGACCGCATCTTCGCCCTTCTCCGTTTCGACAATGTCGTAGCCCGCGTCTCTGACCACTTTCCTGAACTCCCGCACCCCCACCTGGGCAGGGAAGTATTCTATCGCCGCCTTCTCGGTGGCGAAGTTCACGGAGGCCGAGATCACGCCGTCGAGCGAACTCAAGGCCCTCTGCACCGCATCCACACAGACGGCGCATGACATGCCTTTGATCGGCAGGATGACCTTCGAGACCGATACGCCGTATCCAAGTTCTTTTACCACCTTGATGAAGTCGTCGACCGAGACCTTTGTCTTATCATAAAGGACCGTTGCCTTCTCGGCGGCGAAGTTCACGGAGGCATCATCGACTCCTTCAAGCGCCGCGAGGCCTTCCTGGATATGTGCCGCGCACGAAGCGCAGGACATGCCGGTCACCGGCAGATCTATCCTCGAAGATGATTTCCGACTTTCGGCCATTTATTGGGCCCCACCCGTCTTGTCGATCAACTTTTCTATCTCCTCCCTGTTCTGCTTGAATCCCAGGAAGACCCTGCCGTCTATCACGAGCGTAGGCGTGGCCAGCCGTCCATGTTTAGATGCGAGTTCTTCCCTGGCGGTTCTGTCCGTTGCGATATCTTTGTTCACAAACTTCACACCCTTGGCTGAAAGAAACTCTTTCAGTGCATGACAATCGTGTCAGTTCGGAGCGGTGTAAAGTACAATCTCCATGCTTTCTCTATTTTCCTTCCACCCTCTGCTTAACTAAAAAATAGTTGCAAATACTCTTAATTATAACACCTTTCATCCTCAGCCAGGAAATAAAGCCCATCGCTCACTTAATTCTCCGATATTTCATAGAAGATGAGGACAGGTGTGCTGAAAAACAGGCATAGTCGAGTCCCGAAGGCCTTCGTCTGCCGCAATGCAACGATAGGCTAGGCTGCTTTATTTCCCCTTCGCCTCGACAAAGACCTTCTTGCAGGCGAAATGTCTGAGATTACCGTCATAATCTCCGACGGCGAGCTCGATCCCTCCGTTTCCTGTTATCGCCGAAGGAGAACTATGGTCTTTGACGAGGATGCCCTCAAGAAAGCCATCGGGCTGGAACGCCTGTGCCTTTGAAGGGTCGTCTTTTGCCTTAAAAATGGCGATCCTTCCATCCTGCTCCCCTACCAGCAGATAAATCGTTCCTGCATCCCGCACGAGAGCCGGCGAAGCGTACCGGTCGACCTTCACCCGGTCAAAGACACCGTTGATCCTTTCCCATGACGGGCTTCCATCGGCTCCGGTCCCATAGCGGAACCCCTGCACATGGCCGTCGACATCGCCGACAATCAATTCCCAGCTGCCGTCCCTGTCGAGATCGAATATCGCGGGCGAGGCGTGCAGCATCTTTGGGAGTCCGGCGAAGAAATTCTTCTGTTCGTTCCATGAAGGTCTTTCCATACTGCCGGAATTCATGAAGGCCCTAACAAGTCCGTCCTGCTGCCCGGTGACCAGGAGGGTCTTCCCTTGCCATTCGGTGAGCACCCCTTTAGAAAACCCCGAAAGCTTGATACCTTTGAAAAACTGTTTTCTTTCCACCGGCAGCATCTTCCCGGCCGGGGAGTCGAATTCGAACAATTTCAGTTCACCGTCGACATTTCCGGAAGTCATCCACCGTTCGTCGCCGCGGTCACCCATCACGGGCGTGCAGACCGGACCCGGCAGAATACGTCCGGCAAAGAGGGCCGGCGATTCTTCCCATTCCCGGAAATTGCCTTTCGCGTTTCTGAAATACCGGATCTGTCCGCTTCCGTCAGCCACTACCAGGTCCGGACCCAGCGGGTCGGAAGTTCTTATGAAAGACGGTGAGGCAAAGCTCGGGGTCGATATCCTGAGCGTTGTCCTGCTCCAGCTCCCCCTCTTTCCGTTTGCGTGCTCGAAAAGATAGAGTTTCCCCATGTCATTTCCCACCATAAGATAGGTCCTGTCGCCCTTCGAGAATACCGCGGGCACTATGTACATCCCAAGACGGACCCCTCTGAAAAAGGCTGCATCTTTCCTGAACTCAATATGCCCGTTCTTCGAGACGTTCCTGAAAAGAAAAAGGTGGCCCTCCGAATTCCCGACGATAAGGTCCGGCTTGCCTTTCTTGCCCGTCGAGGCGACCGCAGGGACCGCATCGTTGCCGACCCTTATTTCCGGCATCTCCACCTTCCTCCACATGGGCTCGGCTGCAGTACCGACATTCCTGAAGACAAGCACTCTTCCGGAGTCGGACGAAAAACCTCCAGTGCCTACAATAATCTCGGGCTTTCCGTCGTCATCGATGTCACCTGCGGCAGGAGCGGAAAAAGCGCCGGACGATACGCCCTGAAAATAATCCTCATTCAATCTCCATTCAGGGTCCAGGGCCGTCCCGTGATTCTTGTAGAGACGAAGCGATCCGTCCTTGCTGCCGGCTATCAATTCCTCCGCCCCATCGCCGTCCATATCATAGAATGTCGTTCTGACAAAAGGAAGCGCTTCGATGCCGCAGCGGTTAAAGATATGCTTTGTGTCCTCCCGGCATTGCAGGGAAACCCGCAGTTTCGGGGCAGGAGGAGGCGTTGGTACCGGTTTTTCGGCAACCCGCGGGGGAGGCGGAGGCGGCGGTTCGACGGGCCGCACGATCTCTTTTTCCGTCGAACACGAAGAGAATACTAAAAGCAGGGCCGAAACAACAATCGTCCACTTGGATAAAAATCGGTCTGCCAGGTCTCTCATTATTCTGTCCGTCTTACGAAACAGCAAGGACCCCGGTAATGTTCCACAGGGCCCTCATCCGGTACTGTTCAATTGTATACTATTTTGCGATTATTTCAAAGTGCACCCGCCTGTTGATCCTCGATTCCTTCGACTTCCTCCAGGCAGGTCCGGTCTCCGTATCGGCCCTCCTGGTCGACCCTTAGTATTGATGAAGAAGTTTCCGGTTTACGAAAGAGGAAATTTAGAACAAAAAAAAAGACCCCCGACCGCAAAAAAAGGTCAGGGGTCTTCCTCCACAGCTATTTTACGATAACTACAAAATGCACCCTTCTATTAGACTTCATGCACTCGGAGTTCTTGTTATGAGGAGTTGGCTTTTCAATACACAGCGGCACTGTCTTGCCATAGGATATAGTCGTGAGCCTGTCTGCCTGTATGCCGGCTTTCACGAGGTATTCCTTCACTGCATTCGCCCTCCGTTCGCCCAGGGCCATATTGTACTTCTCAGGTCCATGCGCACAGGCGTGTCCTTGGATCTCAACCCGCATTCCCTCGTCAGCTTTCATCTTCTCTAAGTTGGCGTCGAGAATATTTCTCGCCTCGGCAGTAAGTGTCGCCTTGTCGAAGTCGAAATGAACATCCTCGAGAGAAATGACCTTTGCTTCCTCTTTCGGCGCCGGCGGAGGTGGCGGAGGAGGCGCAGGCTTCTCTTCAACCGCAGGTGGCGGAGGAGGCGGTGGCGGTGGTGGTGGCGGAGGAGGCGGTGGCGGCGGAGGAGGCGGTGGCGCAGCGGCAGTCTTCCCGCCGAATGCTATCGTAAACCCTGCCGTCGCGGCCACGCTGTTGAATTCGGTGAACACCCCTCTGGCGTCCAATCTGAAGGCGATGTTGTCGGTCAGGAAATATTTGAACCCGAGCCCTACGTCCCCCATCAGATGGGTTTCGGTGCCCTCACGGATGAAGGCGCCGCCCGCACCGGCAACTAAAAAAGGATTAAATGGCCCGTCCGGTGTAATATGGTAGACCAAATCAGCGTGATACATCTCCGCCCTCGAGACGAAATGATCGAACGCTGCCTCGACCCCCCAATTCCTGGTAAAATTGTACCCTGCGCGGATGCCGAGGGTCCCTTTGTCCGGGGTCTCATTCGAAGTAAAATAATAACCTGCATAGGGGTTGACCTCGAAGCTTCCCTCCTTAATTTCAGCGTATGACAGCAAGGGTGCGACAAAGACTGAGATAAAGACAAAGGCCAATAATATTCTTCTCATGCTCCCTCCTTAGAATATGGATTTAGAGTAATATTATATCGAAAAGCTGTATCTGTCAACTGCAGGCTGAAGTTTTGAAAGGTGTCGCAAACTCTATTCCTTTGCATCGAGACGCGACTTGTAAGGCAGGCCCGGAAGGGCGGACGGATCAGTATTTCAGTATTCAGTATTTCAGTATTCAGTATTTCAGTATTTCAAGATAATCGGCAATGTCTTTCTCCTCGTACCCCTTCGCCGCCAGCTTCTTGACGCGAAGATCTTCCACCGCCTTTTCCCGGTCGCCGTGATAAAGAGGGTCCAGTTTGACCGCCTCTGTAATCGCAGTCGATGCCTCGCCGTATCTTCCCATTGCGTTCAGGCAGAGCGCAAGCCGCCAATACCCGAGGCTGAGACCGGGCGCCCTTTTTATCGCCTCTTTATAGGACTGCAGCGCAGCATCATTCTTCCCAAGGCGATAATATGCATTGCCCATATTAATATATGCCTTTTCCGCCGTAAGATATAAGGGGTTGGAAAGCGCCTTCCGGTAAAAAGAGAGCGCCTTTTCGAAATCGCCGAGCTTCTCATAAGAATAGCCGAGGTTATTATAGGCCTCGGAGAACGACGGGTCCTCTTTCACCGCTTTTTCGAACCATTCGATTGCCTTCTTTGTCTCATCGAGATGCAGGAGATAGACTATCCCGATGGCGTTGAGGATTTCTTTGTTGTGGGGGTTCAGATCATAGGCCTTATGGAACTCCACGAACGCCTGCTGGACCCTGTCGCTGTTGAGATAGGCGATACCGAGTTTATAATGCGCGTCCGACTTATTGATGCTGGCGGTCGTTGCGCACGAGGCCGAGAGAGAGATAATCACGAGTATCAGAAAAAGAATTTTCAATTTTATCAAAAGGAAGCCTCCAGAAATCCGAATCCGAGCTGCTTTTCACTATCCATAACCTATCAGAAGGCGATCCGCCAAGTAAAGAGAAATATGAGAATGAAATTAACCCTGATGATGCGCGCATCATAGGAAGACATGCTGAAAAAAGCCATAAAAGCGACAAGATTTGGGTCAATGTTCCGCCCTCAGTTGTCCACATGCCGCCAGGATATCCTGCCCCTTGCTCTCCCTGACTAAAACAGTCAGATTGAGGCCGGCAAGAATGTTCCTGAATTCGAGGACAGCCCCTTCGGAAGGACGTTTCAGTCCGCTCCCTGCGTGCGGGTTGAGGGGGATGAGGTTTATCTTGCATCTGATACCCTTTACGAGCTTCGCGAGCCGCATGGCGTCTTCGGCCGAATCGTTGAGGCCTTCGATAAGGACATATTCAAAGGTGATCCGCCTCCTCGGACCGAGCGTAAAACGTCGGCAGGCAACGATCAGCGACTTAATTGGATACCTCCTGTTGATCGGCATTATCCGGTCCCGCTCCTGATCCGTTGTCGCGTTCAACGATACTGCAAGGTTCACCTCCGGTCCCCGTTCCGCAAGGAGCGCCATCTTCGGGACGAGGCCTGCAGTCGAAAGGGTGATCCGCCTTTTTGCTATGCCGACGAATCCGATGATCCTCCGGAGCGCCTCGGTCACCTCATCCAGATTCGCAAGCGGCTCTCCCATTCCCATCAACACTATATTCGTAATCTTTCGCGGGAGCGCCAATCCCCCGACCGAAATCACCTGGTCGACAATTTCATCTGCCTTCAGGTTCCTGATCAGACCCAGTTTGCCGGTAAGACAGAACCGGCAGCCCATGGCACAGCCTACTTGCGAGGATATGCAGAGGGTAAGACGGTCTTTGTCCGTGATAAGTACGCTCTCTACCGTCTCACCGTCCTCAAGAGAAAAAAGGAACTTTTCTGTCCCGTCTGAAGACGTCAGCCTATTTGAAAGCCGGAGGGAACTGATGTACGCAACATCGGAGAGTTTCGCCCTCAATTCCTTGGAAAACTCAGTAATGCAGTGTATCTCCGTAGCGCGCTTCTGGTAGATCCAGTGGATCAGCTGGTCAGCCCTGTATTTGGGCAGACCCTGTTCCGCGGCAAAATGGAGGAGTGCTTCGCGTGAAAGTCCCTTCAGGTTAGTTTTTTGCGGCATCCTCAATTACTGCGAGACAATCTCCTCGAGCGTAATCTCGAATATAAGGTCTTTGCCCGCAAGAGGATGATTGCAGTCCATTGTCACGGTGCTGTCCGAAAAATCCATAATCGTGACCTGAACAGGTTGACCGTCGGCGCGAAACATCTGCATTTGCTGTCCGACCTCCGGGGCAAACCCCTCAGGGAGCCTGCTGCGGTCGTATTCGAAGACCTTCTCTTTGCGATGCGGACCATATCCTTCCTCCGCCTGAATCGCTACGGTCTTCTTTTCGCCGACACTCATCCCTACGACGGCTTTTTCGATACCCGCGATGAACTCCCTCTGCCCGAGTTTCATTTCGAGCGAAGCCCCTCCCTCGGACGAATCAAAAACCGACCCATCTTCCAGTTTCCCCACATAATGTATCCTGACTGTATCGCCCTCTTTAACTGTTGTCATGCCAGACTCCTTTCCGCTTTGGATCTTTTATTATAACCCAAATTCCCCTTTTCTTAACGAGGCGCGTGGCGGACGGGATTATTTTCGTTTATTATGGTCAGGCGACCGGCGGCCAGCATCTTTCCGGACCGGAATCGCCTCGGCCGGAACTGCCCAAAAAGAACGGGCAGGCCTTTCGGCCTGCCCGAAAAAAGGAGAGAAATATATATAAACGCTGCCGTCTATCTCCGAAATAACCTCGTTGCAGCAGCGGGCTGAGAGCGGTGCGTCAGTGCTCCATCTGCTGATGGTCCATATCCGTTTGGGGCATATCGTCTCGCGGAGCGTCCTGCTCCATATCATCCGTGGAAAGAGGGGAATCCTCATCGGACTTCATCTGCATCATCCCGCCGTCCATCTTACCCGTGCCGTCCATCATCCGGCATTTCCCGCATTCCCCCATGTCTCCGTCCCCCATGCCGCCGGAAAAACCCCTCCCGGCCTTCATCCTGCCGCCCATGCCGGGCATCATGTAGGGCATGGGCGCCGCCATCAGGGAATCGAACTTCTTACGCTGCTCGGCGGTAAGTTTGGACCTAATCTCCTCACGCGCCTTCAGCCGCAGGATAAGAATATCTCCCCTAAGCATCTCTATCTGCCTCACCTTCGCCTCGACCGCTTTGAAATCCGCGGGTTCCGTCAGGAAAAGCTCCCTGAGTTCTATCTCGGCGACGCCCATGTCCGCCTTCTTCTTTATGCCCTCTTTCATAGTCCTGAAAAAAACCGCCTTTACTTCTTCGATCTGTTTTTCATCAAGTCCGAGCGGTCCCAGCCGATCCATCATCATCCGGCCGGGCATCATATGCATGCCTGACATCGCGGTACTTTTTTCGCACATCATCATCGCGTTCGAATAACCGGACCACCCAAAAAATAATATCACCGCAAAAGGAACAACCAGTAACTTCTTCATCGAAACCCCCTTTGGAATTAGTATATGGACCGCAATCGTCCTGTTTTCCTGTCGAACAGGACCTTGTCTACCTCTCTGTTGTTCTTGAAAATCTCGGCCTCGATGAATCTCCCCTTATGATAGATGGTGCCCACCCGGTAACCTTTGTCCCTGTAATACCTGTCAAGCGCAATCACCGCATCCCTCGGCGTAATGACTTCTTTACAGGTGCCGTAGCTGGTGCATCCCTGGCAGTAATCGCCGTATGGCGTCACATTACCTTCTTCCGCAAAGACGACCGGCTGAACCGCCAGCGATACCAATACTGCAAAAAAAATCGCCCTCAACATCTACAGTCTCTTGTTAGCCTCCTTCTCTTAAGTAATTTTAATATAGAGTCATGAAGAAAATATGAAGGAATTATGTTAAATCAGATGCTTTCCACCCCCTTTATTTCGACTGTCTTTCTCTTCGAGGACCTGCCCCGAACAATCCTGACGCTCCCTTTTCGGACGCCTGCCGCCTCCGCAATCACCTCAACGAGCTGTTCGTTCGCCTCGCCCTCGACGGGCGGAGCGGTCAGCTTCACCTTGAGCACGTTGTCCAGAACTCCGGCGATCCCTTTTTTCGAAGCTCTCGGCTCGACCTTGACTTCGATGACGATGCCGTCTTTTGTTTTTCTGAAAGGTATCCGCACTTCAGCGCACCCCCGCATTTCTCGTTTCCCTTTCGCATTTACCGTTCACTATTTCCTATTCACCGTCCGCTGTTTTTCTCCCAGAGGCAGCCAGACCCTGAACGTCGTCCCTTCTCCCACCCTGCTCTCCAGATCGATGCGGCCCCCCATAGCGCCCACGAGTTCCTTTACGATTGCGAGCCCGAGCCCTATGCCGCTCGAGTCATCGCCCCGGTAAAATCTCTCGAAAACCATTTCCCGCTTGTCCTCGGGGATGCCGGCCCCGGTGTCGCTAACCTCGACAAAAAACATCTTTCCCTCGGTCCCGTAACCCACTGACACCCCTCCCGTTGCCGTATTCTTGATCGCGTTGGTAAGAATATTCTGGACTGCCCTCTCAAGCTTCTCGGGATCGCTCCGCACGTGCAGGGACCTCTCTGTGCGGACCTTCATCGCGAGCCCTTTTTCCGATGCAAGGGGGGCAAGCTTCGCTGTGATGCCCGAAAGGAATTTATAGAGGTCGATGTCGATCAACTCTCTCCCGGAGAAGAAGCTCGCCTCCGCCTTTGTCATATCTTCAATCCCCTCC
>JAJYLU010000030.1 GCA_021787505.1 Nitrospirota bacterium
GTAATACGGTGAATTTGTTTTTCATTATTTCTCCCCTTTTTGATTTCTTTCTCACTTCTTCACCCATTCACTTACAGCATCCCGATTATTGTTCCGCAACCACCTCCTTCTCGTTGCGCATTTTTTCCGCTGCTGCCACTATGAAATAGTATATTAGAACAAACATAAGGGATTCAACATCAAATTCTAATTTTAGATGCCTTAATTCTCGCCACGTCAGGGACACAAAGAATGCGGTCGTTACCGCACTTTTCGGGACGCTCCGGAAGAGGTATTTTCACGGAGGAGCGCGGCCACTTTCTTGCGGAGGACCGGGTGGACTTTTTCCGGGGCGATCTCCGAGAGAGGTTCGAGCACAAAGACCCTGGTGTGCATAAGGGGATGCGGGATGACGAGGTCGTCGTTGTTTAGAGTGAGATCATCGTAAAAAAGGATATCGAGGTCTATTACCCGGGGGCCCCACCGCACGGTCTTCTTTCTGCCCATCTTTTTTTCTATCTTTTTGAGAAGACCGAGGAGTTTTTTCGGCGGAAATTCGGTTTCGATCTCGACCGCCATATTGATGAAGGGGGGCTGGTTCTTGACGCCCCAGGGTTCGGTCTCGTAGAGTGAGGAGATTTTTGACACCGCCTGACCGCTTTGTTCGAGCAGTTCGACCGCCTTCAAACAGTGGTACCGCCTATTGCCCACATTCGAGCCGATTGCTATGTAAGCGATGGACATTCGAACACATAACTCAAGCGTGCTGCAGCACCTTCTTGATCCTCTCGACCGCCTCTCTGGTCCTTTCGGACGTCACCGTCAGGGCGAACCTTACGTACCCTTCGCCCGGTGCGCCGAAGCCGTTGCCGGGGGTAGCGAGTACCCCCGATTTCTCAAACAGATGGATCACAAAACGCGAAGAGTCGAAGCCCTTCGGCACCTTCGCCCAGAGATAAAAACTTGCCTTTGGTTTCTCGAGTTCGATACCGATATCCCTCAGTCCGCGGTACAGAATATCCCGCCTCTCCTGGTAGGTATTCCTGATGCCGGACAATACCCTTTCGTCCGTATTCAGGGCAACGATCGACGCCTCCTGTATCGCCTGGAAGACTCCGGAGTCGAGGTTTGTCTTTATTTTCCCCAGACCCGCGACGACGCCGGCATTACCGACGGCAAACCCTATCCGCCATCCGGTCATGTTGTACGTCTTCGAGAGGGAATGGAACTCTATCCCGACGTCCTTGGCCCCGTCGATCTCCATAAAGCTGAGCGGCTTTTCGTCATCGAAATAGATCTCGCTGTACGCCGCGTCATGACACACAATGATATTGTATTTGTCCGCGAGGTTGATCACATCCTCGTAAAATTTGCGCGGCGCCGTGACGGAGGTCGGGTTGTTAGGATAATTGATGAACATCATCCTGGTATTCAAAAGTGTGCTCTGAGGAATAGCGCTAAAGTCGGGCAGAAAGTCATTTTCCTGTCTGAGCGGCATCAGATAGCTCTCCCCGCCGGCAAAAAGGACGCTTACCGGATAGACAGGATACCCCGGCGAGGGCACCAGGACCGTGTCTCCAGGTTCCACGAACGCGAGCGGCAGATGACCGATCCCTTCCTTTGAACCGATGAGGGAGAGGACCTCGGTCTTCGGATCGAGAGAAGCCCCGAAACGGCGCCTGTACCAGTCTGCAACCGCTTGTCTGAATGAAAGCATTCCCTCGTACGACGGGTAGCGGTGGTGTTCCGGCTTTTCGACGGCCCGCTTCATGGCGTCGATGATATGGGAGGGCGTCGGCAGGTCGGGGTCGCCGATGCTCATATCGATCACATCGACTCCTCTTGCCCGCGCCTCCTGCTTCATTTTATCGATAGATGCAAAAAGGTAAGGAGGGAGATTTTTGACGCGCGACGCCATCTCCACAAAGACCTTCGGTTTCAAAAGCACCTCCCGGGTTTTTGGATATTATATATTATTTGCAGACGACAGTTCATAAAAAACCGGCGAAAAAGCTTTGACAAAAGCTTGCAGCCAGTTTGCCGGTGAAGAGATCATCGAAAAAAGATGCCTCGGCGCCGTCAGTGCTCGAAGATTTTTACGAGGGAAGGGTGATGGACACGATCAAAAAGGCAAAACGGGATAGACAGGCGTGCATTTTATTTGGGGATGCAAGGCTTCTGAAGATACGCTCTGGAGAGGTCCGGCAAATTACCGCCGAAGACAGACTTGTAGAACAAGAACGCTTTTTCGGTCGAACGAGAAAAGTTCAGGTACGTACTGACACGAGCCATAGTTTGCTTCCCTGGCTAATTGGAATATCTTTTTTTCAGTCCGAAATATCAACCGGCATGCCCCGACTCTGCTCGATCGCTCGGTATAGTTTCTCGGTATTCACATATTTCAGAAGCTGCTTCTTTGCGAGTAGACTGACTGCCTCGTCAAAATAATTCACATCTTTTGGCGCGTTTTCTGTATGCACTTCGATGTATACTCTGTTGTCCCTTATGCCGACCTTAACCGGTTGACGTACGATTGTCACTCGAACGCTGCCTGGCACCCATTTGAAAAGTCTCGAAATATCCTCCGGGTAAAGCCTTATGCATCCATGACTGTCACGCCTACCGACGGCATACGGCCTGTTCGTACCATGTATGAGAACGTCTCCTAAAGAAAGTCTCAACGCATAGGAACCAAGGGGATTATCTTTTCCAGGAGGGACTACCGCCGGCAGCCAGGGCCTCTCCTTTCTAATAGATTCCGGCACATGCCATGCAGGATTCGTAATTCTCTCTATAACAGTAAATTCCCCGACAGGGGTATCCTTTCCCTGACTGCCGATTCCTACAGGAAATGTTCTCACAAGCTGCAAACCTTTTTTCTCGAAAAAATAATAGAGTCTCAACTCCGACAGATTGACGACTATCCCGTCATAAAATCCGACATCAGGCAGTACCCATGATGTTGGCAGTAGAACAGACACATCCTTCCCCGGGACAAACGGATCCAGTGAAGGGTTCGTAACGGTAATCTCATTGTAGCCAAGGTCAAATCTTCTCGCCAGCTCTATCAACGACTCATCCTCTTTCACCGCATATGTCGTAAGGGAGCCGACTACCATTTTCTTAGGGCCATATGTGTAAACCCCGGCTCTTGCCTGTGGCACCATTAAAATAACCATGAGAACTGCAGCAAGGAAGAGAATCGGCGCTGTTTTCCATTCATGCATTATTTGATCTCCACATCATGAAAAATTCTTTTCTATCAATGGTTAAAGAGAAGTCATCAGACGCTGTAATTATAGTAATTATAGTATAATGCAAATGTCTTAGAAACAGATGCCAGCTGCCTTTCAAGGAGCAAATATCAGGATTATTGGTTTTTTGATGGTAGAATTAACAAAGAGCAAGAGATATGTCTGTTAAGATAAGGATCGTAAGGAAAGACATTATACTCGATGCCGAGCTTTTCGAAACCGAAACGGCGAAGTACATTGTTGCTGCGCTTCCTATCGAAGTGGAACCCAATGAATGGGGGGAAGAGTTTTATTTTGAAATCCCTGTCAGGATGCCGTTGGATAAAACTGCAACGACGAAGGTCTCGATCGGCGATATCGGCTATTGGCCGCCGGGCAACGCACTCGCAATCTTTTTCGGGCCTACCCCGATGAGCAAGGGCCCTGAGCCGGTGCCTGCTAGTGAGGTAAATATCGTCGGCAGGATAACCGGCGATGCAACCCTTCTGAGAAGGGCTAAGGGTTCCGGGGCCATGAGACTCGAACGGTCCTGATCGGGGCTTCAGGGGGTCGCCACGCTATCCCGGGGTCCAGAAGGGACCGGCCTTTCCCATTTTCTGTAAAGATGCGAACAGTTCGCCTGCGTATTCGTGTGTTCGGGACAGATAGTCAGACTGCAGACGATTCCTGAACAGGGGTCCGCTGGAGGCCAGAGCCCATATCGTCTCGTCC
Organism: Nitrospirota bacterium; assembly: GCA_021787505.1. Lineage (GTDB taxonomy): Bacteria > Nitrospirota > Thermodesulfovibrionia > Thermodesulfovibrionales > UBA6898 > Sulfobium. The sequence goes on from JAJYLU010000030.1 coordinate 3,945, forward strand.
TGTTCATGTTCAGTCTTCTTCTTTTCTTCCGTCAGCTCGGACGCCAAACGCCGGCGGCAGGTTCTCATGTTTTCAATATATCTCCAAACAACAGATCAAGCAATGCGCGCGATAAAATAACACATAAGGAATATGGGGCATCAGGTGACGGCGGAAGAACAGGTGATCGAAAAAGTGAGTTGCTTGCCGGCCATCCATTTTTTGAAAATCCCCTCTCTTTCTGTTAATATTCCCTGTGTTACTGCAACAGATCATCAACGGTCTCACACTCGGAAGTGTCTATGCCCTTATCGCGCTCGGCTATACCATGGTATACGGCATACTCGAACTGATCAACTTCGCGCACGGCGAGATTTACATGATCGGGGCCTATCTAGGCATCATCCTTCTGGCCTTCTTCACCGCGGTCGGAATGACCGCAGTAAGCCTCCCGCTGACGCTTCTTCTCGTCGTCGTGCTCGCGGTGGTAATCTGCTCAGCCTACGGGTTTACGGTCGAAAAACTTGCCTATAAGCCCCTGAGGAACGCCCCGAGGCTAAGTCCCCTGATCAGTGCGATAGGCGTCTCGATCTTCCTTCAGAATTATGTGATGTTGACTCAGGGCGCTACCGACAAGGTCTTTCCCTCGCTCTTCGGCGCGGGAGGGTTCCGTTTCCTCTCGACGAGGGTGAGCTATCTTCAGGCGGCGATCATCATCGTTTCCGCGGTGATGATGTTTTTGCTCCAGGCATTTGTGATGAAGACGAAGACCGGAAAGGCGATGCGCGCGGTGGCGCAGGACAAGACGATGGCGTCCCTGCTCGGTATTAATGTCGACAGGGTCATCGCGATCACCTTTGTCGCCGGGTCGGGACTAGCGGCGGTGGCCGGGGTGATGGTCGCGGCGTACTATGGACTCGTCAATTATTTTATCGGGTATATCGCCGGCATCAAGGCGTTCACTGCGGCGGTGCTCGGAGGCATAGGCAGCATCCCCGGCGCGATGTTCGGCGGCATTCTTCTGGGCCTGGTGGAGAGTCTCGGCGCGAGTTACGTCTCGAGCGAATACAAGGATGCATATGCATTCCTTATCCTGATCGTGATCCTTCTTGTGAGGCCGGGCGGCCTTTTCGGGAAGGCCCCCGAAGAAAAAATCTGAGGTCATGGGCGGTATCGGCCGGAACGCAAAAAGATACTCTCTGCCCCTGCTCACGGCATTCTGGTTCTCCTTCCTGTTCCTTCCTTTCAGGGGATATCGCGCCGCAGGCATTCTCTTCGTCATCCTTGCCGTCGCCATCCCTTTCCTGACGTTCGTTTCGAGCAGGCTCAGAAAGATGGCGCCGCAGATGGAGAGACTGCAGAATACCGCCCGGAAGTGGGACCGCTTTTTCCCGTTTCTGCTGTTGCCGCTGCTCGCCGTCCCCTTTGCGGTCGATAATTATTGGGTGGATGTCGCGGTCCTTTCGGGCATCTATGTGATCCTCGCCCTCGGTCTGAATGTTGTGGTCGGCTATACCGGCCTCCTGAATCTCGGGTTCGCGGCCTTTTACGCGATAGGGGCGTATAGCTATGCCCTTCTGAACACGGCGCTAGGCCTCGGGTTCTGGTCGGCGCTGCCGCTGGCGGTAGGTATCACGACCGTCGCCGGATTTCTTCTGGCCTTTCCGGCAGTGCGTTTGAAGGGAGACTACCTTGCTATCGTGACGCTCGGGTTCGGGGAGATCGTGCGCCTCGTCCTGAACAACTGGGACAGCCTCACGAAAGGGCCCAACGGCATATCAGGCATAGACGCGCCCTTTTTGTTCGGCGCGAAACTGGGGGATCTCTCTTCGTATTATTACCTCGTCCTGGCCTTTGTGGTCCTGACGGTTTTTGTGATGCGAAGGGTGGAAGACTCGAAGATCGGAAGGGCCTGGATCGCGATACGGGAAGATGAGATCGCCTCTTCGGCGATGGGGATCAGTACTATGCGCTACAAGCTTTATGCCTGTGCATTCGGGGCGTTCTGGGCCGGGATCGCCGGCTGTCTTTTCGCGGCGAAGATGAGGTTCGTCTCGCCGGAGAGTTTTACCTTTATGGAATCGGTCCTGATCCTGTGCATGGTGATCATCGGAGGGATAGGGAGTATCACCGGGGCAATTATCGGCGCGGTGGTGCTCGTGTTTCTTCCGGAACTGCTGAGAGAGGCGCAGATGTACAGGATGATCGCGGTGGGATCGGGGCTCGTCCTTCTTATGGTATTCAGGCCGCAGGGGCTTTTCGGGAGAAAAAATGTATCACTTGGAAGTTAGGGGCCTATCGAAGCACTTCGGCGGCATAAGGGCGATCGAAGAGATAAGTTTTTCGGTGAAGAACGGCGCTATCCAGAGCATCATAGGGCCGAACGGCGCAGGCAAGACGACCCTCTTCAATTGCCTCACAGGGTTCCTGAAGCCGACGAAGGGCGGCATTGTCCTCCGCGAAAAAGAGATCACCGGGATGTCTGCCGACAGGATCAATCGTCTCGGCATATCGAGGACCTTCCAGAATATACGGCTTTTCAGGGAGATGAGCGTGATCGAGAATGTCATGGTGGCCCAGCATTCTATGATACGGTCGGGACTTCTACCTGCCGTGCTCCGGCTTTCCGGCTTTAAGCGGGAGGAGCGGGAAGTGCGGGAACGGGCGTTCGAGTACCTCGAATTCCTCGGCCTTGAGGCCCTTGCCGGGAAGACCGCCGGAAGCCTCGCCTACGGTCTTCAGAGAAAGATCGAGATTGCGCGGACGATGGCGACCGGCGCTTTGCTGATACTCCTTGATGAGCCGACGGCGGGCATGAACCGGCGTGAGACGGACGAGATGATGACGATCATAAGAAATTTGAGGGAGCTGGGGAAGACGATCATCCTTATCGAGCACGACATGAAGGTCGTCATGGGCATATCCGACCGTATCGTCGTGATCGACCACGGAGTGAAGATCGCCGAGGGAGCGCCGCAGGAGATCAGAACCGACCCGATGGTGATCGAGGCCTATCTCGGCAAGGAGATGCAGTAATTTATGCTGAAACTTGAAGCAGTCCATACCCACTACGGACCGATAGAGGCGCTGAGGGGCATCGAACTGGAGATCCCGAGAGGGGAGATCGTATCTCTGATCGGCAGCAACGGAGCGGGCAAGTCGACCTGTCTCATGACGATTTCAGGAGTGTTGAAGCCGTCCTCAGGCAAGATCGAACTGAACGGGGGGAACATCGTGGGAATGTCCCCGCACCGGATAGTCGAGAGTGGCATAAGCCAGGTGCCTGAAGGCAGGAGGATTTTCCCGAAATTGACGGTGCTCGAAAACCTGGAGATGGGGGCCTTTCTCAGGAGGGGGAAGTTGACCGAACTCATCGAAGACGTCTTCAATCTCTTCCCTATATTGAAGGAGCGGGTGGGACAGTACGGCGGTACTCTGAGCGGGGGCGAGCAACAGATGCTCGCAATCGGCAGGGCGCTCATGGCAAAGCCGGAGATTCTTCTCCTCGATGAGCCGTCCCTGGGGCTCGCCCCGATCATGGTCAGCAAGATATTCAGGACTATCGAGGAGATCAACAGAAAGGGCGTCACTGTCCTCCTTGTCGAGCAGAACGCTCGGGCTGCGCTTAAACTATCGAACCGCGGATATGTCCTCGAAGGCGGCATGATAACGCTTGAGGGGAGGAGCGAAGACCTGCTTGACAACGAGAAGGTGAGGCACGCCTACCTGGGAGAATAAAAGTTTCTTGTTGCGGGAAAGGATCAACGCGGAGCGGCGAGGGAATTCGCTGGGAAAAAATAATTCCGGCAGAAAAAGATGCATCAGAAGGCAAAAATATTCTACAATGGATATAGCAAAAGTTCATTAACTTATTGGAGAGGTCTTTGGAAAAGAAAAGTTGTCTAGACTGTTTCAATCTCGTCCGCGCACAAAACAGCAAGGTGAAGTGCATATCCCCGGTCGGCAAGTTGAGGCAGGAGTTGCCGTCCAACACCCTGCCGAGGTCATTTGAGGTCTTTGCCTCGAACTGTCCGGGTTACAGCGCCGAGGAATATCCCGAAGCCGAAGAAGCCTGACGGACGGACACGTCTCTTCTTTACGCGGGCGCCGGAAGGCTTTATCGGTACACTATCGTTTCGACGCGTTTTTTTCCGATTACTGAGATCAGCTTCGCCTGCTGATCGATGTCGCCGGTAACGAGCCATATATTCGCGGTGTCGGCAGGAAACTGACAGGTAGTGTCTCAGTTCTGGGACACTACCAACTGACCGGAGATGGGGTCGACGGCGATCTCCTGACTGTCATACACGACATCAGAGGAGCTGGAGGTATTCTCTGAGGAGTGAGGGATAGAGCCTCGGATTGAAGAGAATATTTGTCAAGAAGTAGCACTCATGAGTACAATAGCAGCCGTTGTCCGTAATTGACCCGACCGCCCTCCGGGCCTTCCCGGAAGCCAGAACCTTCGTGATATCGTAATCATGGTCTCTCATATTGCCGAGGGAAGAGGTAAGGATCTCGCAGGGGAAGACCTCCCCGTTTTCTGTCAGCACAACGTTGAGTCTTCCGGCATAGCAGGGTATCAGCCGCCTTTCTTCCTGCATCGTTCGATGGATCATGCTCCGCTGAAGGATGTCCTGGGCCGCCTTGATCCCGGCTCCCCTGAAGCGGTAAACGCTGGACGTTTTGTTCTTGAGGTTCTGCTCGAGTTTTCCGACCGCCCGGTGATATTCCTCTGCGTCGACATTCTTGAATCCCGTATTGCTGAGGTTACCCCTGACAAGGGAGATTGTATGTGTCTTGATGTTCTTCAGTCCCTTTACGAAGTCGATGATCCCGTCCATCCGGTCCTGGTTTTCGGAGCAGAAGACGGTATTGACGCCGAGTTCGAAGTGAGGATAGTTATCAAGAAGTCCCTCGAGGAGCCGGTAGGTCTCCATAGTCTTGTTGAAGCTGCCAGGCGTATTGCGGAGACGGTCGTGTTCTGCTCCTATGCCGTCGAGGGAGAGCTTCACCGCAATCACGCTTTTCGGACAGTCTTCCAATATGCGCCTGGTATGGTCCCTGATAAGCTCAGGAAGAAGACCGTTTGTGGGGAAGAGCATGATCGCCGGATGGTTATTCGCATAAAAGATCCGGCTTATTTCAACAAGGTCCTCTCTCAGGAATATCTCGCCGCCTGAAAAAGCGAGCCATAGAAGGTTCCCGAACGAACGCGATATCCTCGAGATCTCATCGATGTTCAGCTCCGGCGAGTCGCCTCTCCCGCCGCCCGGGGTCTTCAGATAGAAGCAGAAGGGACAGCGCGAATTGCACCTGCGGGTAACAAAAAAGGTCAGATGGATCGGCCTTTTCTTCCAGAAAATGGAGCCCGCATGGCGAAAAGGAGAGTATGTCATTGCAATCTCCGCAGTTCGCCCCGCCCGAGACAGTATTTAATGATTCCCGCCAGCGACCCGGCGCCTACCGGCAGGGGATAGACGGAGACGTAATAAAGTGCGGCAGGCAGCTGGAAGGAAATCCCTTTGGCTTGTCCGAGGGTCGCAAGAAAGCCTCGGTTTGCGTATAGGTTGAAGGCAAAGACCGAAAGGGCCGCAGCGAGAAGAAGCGTTTTATTAAAGAATAAGAAAAGGAGAACGAAACACAGGACCAAAAAAAACGATGCGACATTGGTCTTGAGTTCGACCGAAGCGGTACCCGAGTCTGTCAGCAAGTCCCGGTTCTTCAGCGAATATGCGGTCCAGTACATCGACTTTCTGAAGGCATTTCCAAGCGACTTTAAAAGGGTAAATTCGAATACGTGCCTCACCAGGATCGACTCATCCATCCTGAGCGTCGAACCCGACCTCCGGAGTCGGTGGCTGTATTCCACATCTTCGATGATAGGCATGAAATCTTCCGGAAAGCCGCCGCTCTTCGCGAAGAGCTCCCTGCCCATCGCCATGGCATGGCTGGCAACGTAATCGGGGTTCTCCCTCTTGGTTTCCGAATAGTGGATGAAGACGGATTGGAAGGTGCTGAAAAAGGAGTCGTCGAAGGGCAGACAAGTGTAAGTGCCGCCGATGACCACTCCGCGATCCCCGCCGACTGCGCGGTCCACGAGAGACAGCGTATCTTCCTGTACGATGCAGTCGGCGTCTATGAAGAAAAGAACCTCGCCGCCGCTGTTCTGCGCGCCGATATTTCTCGCCCTGGACGCGCCGGACCGTTCCCTGAGGGGAATGAGCCTGCAGGGG
>JAJYLU010000031.1 GCA_021787505.1 Nitrospirota bacterium
AGTGATCTGGTCCTTCACCGGGCCCCAGACGACACCTTTCGCTCCCGCGTATGCACAGCCCCTGACCGTCATAACGCCGGGCCGCGATTTTGTATTCGCCTTTACCTTGCAGGTACTGCACTGTCCGGTAGGATCATTTGCCGCAAGGTGCCTGGCCCTCTCCTTTTTAGCCTTCTCAGGATATGCATCGAGGACATCCTCTATCATCTTTTGTGTATCTTTAATGATTGTGCTCATCGTTCCTCCTTTCGAAAATCGGGATTGGGGATTGGGGCTTAGGGGTAGGTAAAGATTCAACTAATCCCTAACCCCTGATCGCTAATCCATGCCGTTATGCCGCTGCCTCTTCGCTCTCCATTATCCCGAAGTTCATAAGCAGTTGTTCCAGCTCATCCATGGAAATGGGCGTAGGTATAACCAGGTCCCTGTTATCCGCAATCTTTTTTGCGAGCATCCTGTATTCTTCAGCCTGAGGGTGTTCCGGAGAGTATTCGATGACCGTCATTCTCCTGAGTTCGGCCCTCTGCACCTGGTTGTCCCTCGGCACAAAATGTATTAACTGTGTCCCGAGTTTTTTTGCGAGTTCTGAAATCAACTCGTATTCTTTATCCGTCTTTCTGCTGTTGCATATCAGCCCGCCCAGCCTTACGCCTCCGCTGTGAGCATATTTGAGGATGCCTCGCGAGATATTATTTGCCGCATACATAGCCATCATCTCTCCTGATGTCACTATATATATCTCTTTTGCCTTGCCCTCTCTCATCGGCATTGCAAAGCCGCCGCACACAACGTCGCCCAGGACATCATAGAAGACGAAATCGGTGTCTGCATCATAAGCCCCGTTTTCTTCAAGGAAGTTTATGGCGGTTATAACACCCCGGCCCGCACATCCGACCCCGGGCTCGGGACCTCCCGACTCGGCGCACCTGATACCGTTAAAACCGGTCAGAAGCACTTCATCGACTTCAAGGTCTTCTACTGTGCCGCGTTCCCTCGCAAGGTCCATCACAGTTGTCTGCGCCTTCGCATGCAGTATAAGCCTTGTTGCGTCTGCCTTGGGATCACAACCTACTATCATGCATTTGTAGCCCGCCTGTGAAAGGCCGGCAACCGTGTTCTGTGTTGTTGTTGATTTGCCGATACCACCTTTTCCATAAACCGCTATCTGTCTCATAAATCCTCCTTTAGAGATTTCTAACAAGATTACGTGAGCAATAGATATGCCACTGACAAGAATGGCTAAAACAAAGGATATCGCTAATCCCCTTTAAAACCGTTTGTAACGTTATTGTTACATGAATAACAATATTGTCATATTATCTTCAAACCGATATCCGGGAATGAGGCACGGTTGAGGTCGGTTACGGTGATCACAACTAATTGACAAAATGTGATCGACGTTTTATAGTGAGTCATAACTTGTAGCCTAAATCCGCCACAGGCGGATGCGGGGGAACCGATAATAGGGGCGTATTTCCGAAGGCCGACAGGCCTCCAGGATAGGGCACTTCCAGGCCCGAGCCCGTCAGCTAACCTCGCAGGCATTTGGAAGGGCAATGGACATGGATCAAACCCGCGGCATTGCAGGCGGTTTTTCCCTCCGTTTAGCCCCCCGTATAAGAGAAAGCAGCACATAGTCTTTCTCTTGAAGTGCGCTATAAATGTAATACACTTTAATTACCCGTGCGGTAAAGATTAAGGACGGAGCGATCAATGTCTATAAAAAGTTTTCTGATAGGGAGTCCGATCGAGACGATCAGGGAACAGCACGAACGGCTGAACAAGATGGCGGGGTTGGCCGTGTTCTCATCCGACGCGCTTTCCTCCGTCGCTTACGGTCCGGAGGAAATTCTTCTCGCCCTTATGTTGGGCGGCACCGCCCTTCTGCATTTTTCCGTGCCGATTGCAATCGGCATAGTCGCTCTTATCGCCATCGTCGCAACATCATATTTCCAGACGATCCATGCCTATCCTTCGGGGGGCGGGGCCTATATCGTCGCCAAGGAAAACCTCGGGACATATCCGGGATTGGTCGCCGGCTCGGCGCTTCTGATCGATTATGTCTTAACCGTGGCGGTCAGTATTTCATCCGGCATCGCGGCACTCACCTCTGCATTCCCGGCGACCCGCGCCCACACAGTCACGATGTGCCTCATCGCCATTGTCCTGATCATGCTTATAAACCTAAGAGGGGTGAGGGAGTCGGGCACGATCTTCTCGATCCCTGTGTATATCTTCATCGGCGGCATCCTCCTGCTGATCGCCGCCTCGTCTGTAAAGTATCTCTCCCTCCCACGTCCGTACTTCGAGCATATGCATGAGGCAGGGGCCGGCATCTTTCCGCTCTTCATTATCCTGCGGGCCTTTGCCTCGGGTTGTGCAACGCTGACGGGAATCGAGGCGGTATCGAACGGCGTCAGGGCCTTCCGGGCGCCCGAGGCAAGGAATGCGGGCATAACACTAACCTGGATGGCGGTCATTCTCGGGGTGATGACTATAGGAATCGCCTTTTTCGCGGATCATTTTCACATCCTGCCCAACAGCAGCGAGACAGTGCTCTCGCAGCTTACCAGGACGGTCTTCTCGAAGGGGGCCATCTATTATACGATCCAGTTCTCCACCACCCTCATACTCATCCTCGCCGCGAACACCTCTTTTGCCGACTTCCCGCGGCTCTCCTCGATCATGTCGCTGGACCGCTTTCTGCCGCGGCAGTTGAGTAACAGGGGCGACAAACTCGTCTTCTCAAACGGCATCCTGATTCTGGGATTTCTTTCCATCTTCCTGATCGTCGTATTCAGGGGAGATACGCATGCACTCATCCCTCTTTACGCCGTCGGCGTCTTTACCGCCTTCACCCTTTCCCAGGCCGGAATGGTAAGACACTGGCTCGCCAAGAAAGAAAGAGGCTGGATTAAGGGCATTGTCATAAACGGGATTGGAACGGTGACGACGGCGGTAGTCCTGCTGATCATCGCAGTCGAAAAATTCACTCACGGCGCCTGGATAGTCCTCATCGCCATCCCGGGGCTCGTATATCTGACGACGAGGATACACGCGCACTATCTTTCAGTAGCGGACCAACTCACTGTCTGCCTCGATAAAGCGGGCACATTTAAACACCACGCTGTCATCATACCCATTTCCGGCATACAGATGGCCGTGCTCAATGCGATCAAGTACGGAAAGGCGCTGTCGGACGATGTCGCGGCTGTCTATGTATGTCTCGATCCTGTGGAGACGGAGAAGGTCAAGGCGAAATGGGACCAGCATTGCATGGGTGTACCTCTTGTGATACTGGAATCGCCTTACCGCTCCATTATAGAGCCTCTTCTCGATTATCTTGAGGAAGTCCGGGGGGAATATCCTGACGGCGTGATCACGGTCGTGCTTCCGGAATTCGTCCCGAGCAGATGGTGGCACCACCTCCTCCACAACCAGACCGCACTTCTGATCAAAGGCATTCTGCTTTTTAAGAAGGGCGTGGTATCGACGAGCGTGCCCTACCACCTCGTGAAATAGAGGGGCTGTTATAATATCCCTATGAAGGGCCTTAAGTACATCCTCGACAGATTCTATCTGGAGTACGATTTCGCCGGACGGATGTCGCATGACCCTGTCAGGTTCCCTCACCGGTACCAGGACCCCCTCGATATCGAAATAGCGGGATTCCTTGCCTCCTCGTTCGCCTATGGCCGGGTCGGGCTATTTTCGGTTGTGATCGAAAAGATTCTCGGGGTCATGGGGAAAAGCCCTTATGCCTTTATGCTCGGTTTCGATGTGACCGAACACCGTAAATTGTTTGCAGGCATAAAGTACCGGTTCAACGAACACGACGACGTGCTCTGCCTGCTATATCTACTGCACACGCTGCTTAGGGATTATGCATCCATCGAGAAGGCCTTCAAATCACATTACCGGGCGGAAAATCGGGACATCGGAAGTGCGCTCGCAGGGCTTATGAATACGTTCCTGCGGACGGACACCTCTCCTGTTTACGGAAAGGACATGAAACCCTATGGGCTGCGCCAGTTTTTCCCTTCGCCGGAGAACGGCAGCGCCTGCAAGAGGGCGAACCTCTTTCTCCGCTGGATGATCCGGGACAGGGACATTGATTTCGGGATATGGAACAGCATCCCGAAGAACAAGCTGATCATTCCTCTCGATACACATATCGCGAGGATTTCCCACTGCCTCGGGCTTACGCACCGCAAGTCCCAGGACTGGAAAATGGCCGTGGAGGTCACCCGGTCGCTTATGAAATTCGATCCCGAAGATCCCCTGAAATATGATTTCGCCCTCTGCCATCATGGGATTTCGGGGATGTGCAAGGGAAAGAAAGAAACAGAGACCTGCGAAGGATGCGTGTTAAGACAGAGCTGAAATAAAATTGATGCTGCACTCAAAAGGCAGACATTCCTTATTACCCTTACTCTTTCTCTCTCCGGATGTCCGCACCGAGTTTCAGGAGCTTTTCCTCGATTCGTTCGTAACCGCGGTCGAGGTGATATATGCGGTGGATCGTCGAAGCGCCTTCGGCCGCAAGGGCCGCGACGATGAGCGAGGCACTCGCCCTCAGGTCAGTGGCCATGAGCGGCGCCCCCTTGAGTTTCGGGACCCCGCGGACCGTCGCCATCCCGCCTTCTATGATGATGTCGGCCCCCATTCTTCTGAGCTCTGCCACATGCATGAACCTGTTTTCGAATATGCTCTCAGAGATGACGCTCGTGCTGTCCGCGACACACATCATCGCCATCAACTGGGCCTGCATGTCGGTCGGGAACCCGGGATACGGCATGGTCTTGGCGTTCACAGACGCCGGCCTCTCCGGTCCGGTCACCTTGACACCGGTCTTGAGTGGGCGGATCTTCATGCCGGTGTCCTTCAGTTTATTGATCACTGCGTCGAGATGCTGGAGGTTGCATCTTTTGATCGTGATCTCGCCGCCCGTAATCCCTGCGGCGGCCATGAAGGTACCGGTCTCTATCCTGTCAGGGATGACTTCGTGCCTGAGCGGCCTCAGGCGCGAAACCCCCTCTATCTCGATGATGCTCTCCCCCGCGCCGGTGATCCTCGCTCCCATGGACTTCAGCGCATCTGCAAGGTCCACAACCTCGGGCTCCCGGGCCGCATTCTCGATCACAGTCCTGCCTTCGGCAAGGACAGCCGCCATCATGATGTTCTCGGTGCCGGTCACCGTCGGGATGTCGAAATTGATCTGCGCGCCCCTCAGTTTCTTCGCCTTTAAGAAGACGTAGCCGGCTTCGAGCTTGATCGAGGCCCCCATCTTCTCGAATCCCATAAGATGGAGGTTTATCGGACGCGCACCGATCGCGCAGCCCCCGGGAAGCGAGACCTTTGCCTTCCCGAGTCGCGCAAGGAGCGGGCCGAGCACCAGGACCGATGCCCGCATGGTGCTGACAAGCTCGTACGGAGCTTCGTAATTCTTCACCTTGCTGCAGTCGAGCAGGGCGGTATTGTTTTCCAGGTGGAATCCGGCGCCGAGATTGGCTATAAGCCTTCCCATGGTCGATACGTCCCTCAAATGCGGCACGTTGCCGATCCGGTGTTCTCCCGGCGCGAGGAGCGACGCCGCCATGACCGGCAGCGCGGCGTTCTTCGAGCCCCCGATATCGACCGTTCCTTTCAGCCTTTTTCCGCCCGTGATGACAAGCTTATCCAACTGATCTCTCCAACAAGTTTTCTGTTATTGTACCCGAAACGATACTATTTATTACACACATGCGCGGTGGTGATTGAGACTGCGAAACGACCTCCGTCCCGTCCATAAATTGCCGACCGGCGGCGCTCTGCGGTCGCCACGCACTCACCTTATATGGTATATTTAAAAAGGATGAGAGAATTCATCGTCTATCAGGACAACGACGGGCAATGGGTAGCGGAATGTCAGGAGATGCCGGGCTACCGGGCAAAAGCCGGGGCGAAGGAAGAAGCCATCGAGAAGATGAAAGCCGCCCTTCTCGTCTTTTTCCCGTGTAAATGTGAAGACTGAACCGGCAGCAGCTCGCGATTGACATTTCCTATGAAACCATTATGCTTTATTAAAGGAGACGACAAAATGAAAAAGTTACTTTTTGGGACAATCCTTTTGGCGTTGGCGATTGCCGTTCCTATTCCAACTATGGCGGGAGTGGATATAAGTATTGGAATTTCTCTGCCGCCACCCGTCGTATTTCAGGCACCTCCGGATGTGATAGTGTTGCCTGATACGCCCGATGTGTACGTTGTTCCCGGTATAGATATAGACCTGTTTTTCTGGAACGGTTGGTGGTGGCGACTATGGGAAGGCCGTTGGTACCACTCACATTATTATGACCGTGGGTGGACTTATTATAACGCCGTGCCAAGTTTTTATTTTGATGTGGAGCCGGGGTGGAGAAGATACTACAGAGACCATGACTGGGACGGACGCCGGTGGAACTATGAACAGATTCCCTACTCACAACTTCGCCGGAACTGGAGGAAGTGGCATAATGATCGACACTGGGAAAGGCAGGGATACTGGGGCGTGCAAGGCTATCGGCCGCGGCCGCAACAGCAGAGACTGGAACTAAGGCATCAAAGGCAACAGCAATATCAGCAGAGGCCTGAGGTCCAGCGTCATCAGCAACAGATGCGGGAACGGCAAAGACAACCTCAGGTTCGACAGCCTAAAGGCCAACAACAAAGACAATACCAACAAAGGCAACCCCAGGTTCGGCAACCTCAAGTTCAACAACAGAGGCAATACCAACAAAGACAGCCCCAGGTTCGTCGGCCTCAGAGACAACAGCAACCCCAACAGCAGCGTTCTCAACCCCGGGGCCAGCAACAGCAAAAGGAATCTCAACACCAAAAGTCTCAAGGAAGACCGGAACAAAGAGATGAAGAACGCGGACGTTAAGAAGATGGACTAAACATCAGGGAAAGGTCATAGCCTCCTTACTGCGGCCCCAAAATATGGCCCCGGCATCAGCTTGGGCCTCACGCAGAAGCGGAGATAGACCCGGGATGCATTAGCCGTCTTGCTCATCTGCCACCTGGACTGAGCGGGGATTTAAACCTCTGGAGGAAAAGCTAAATGCCGCCTATGGATATTCCCGGCTGACTCATAGGAACGCCCCCAGGTCCGTGCCCAGTTTTGAGAGCTCTTCTTCAGTAACGTCCGTGGTATAAAGATAGTCGATATAACCTTTTTTGCCGCAATATCTCATGATTTCACGCGTTGCAGCAGGCTTCAAATGCAGGCAGGTCTATGCGCAAAAAGGATTCCGAACAAGTAGGTATGACAGAAGCCAAACTGCTTATGATTTCATCCGGCGCGGCGAAAACAGGTGCCATTCGTTTAATTTCAAGGAGTTGCAAAAATTGTTAAGGTGGCGCAAAATAAAGATTTTCTGTAGCTTATCCGGACTTCATTTTGGGGGTTAATTGCCTCTGCCGCGAGGTATAATGAAATTAAAGAAGATGGCTGTCATCCTCTTTTGATACGCGGGGGACAGAAGTCCGATGGCTGATCTCCCCTGAAAAACAGTACAGAGAGGTGAAAGGGAAAGGAGAAAAGACATGAAAGCAAATGATTTATTTGAAGACGCCAAACGTCTTTTCGTCGAAGGAAAGTTAAGAGACAGTATTTGGGCCTTCACAAGGGCTGCTGATGCCGGCTATGACCAAAAAATCTCCTATCTAAGCCGTGGGGCGGCTTATCTTAAGCTGCGCGATGCCGACGAGGCCATTAGGGACTTCAGCTACGTTATCACTTTGGACCGGGAAAATGCTCGTGCATACTACTACAGGGGCATGGCGCACGCTCAGAAGAAGGACTTTGCAGGTGCGGCTGAAGATTTTACGAAGGCGGTAGAACTGAAGCCCGACGATGGCGCGTTTCTTTTCGCGCGAGGGGCATCCTACATGGAGTTAGGGAAAAACGATGAGGCCGGCGAGGACTTCAGGAATGCGACGAATTATCTGGAGGCGACGGTGCAAGGCTACGCCGACACGATCGGCGACAGGACACACCTCCATAAGATCCTCGCGATCCTCGAAGGTGAGAGGAGGCGCGAAGTGCTCGCACTGGATGAGTCGGAATACAAGACTATCAAGGCGATGCTCGAGGAGGCGGTGGAAGCTGAAGTGTAGCCGGACCTACCGTTATATTCAGGCGAGGGCAGATGTTCATCTGCCTTCGCCTGAATATGTTTGTCATACAACTAACATGTGAAAAAGCAGATTGTCAGAGTTCTGCCTTCAGTATCCTGTCGATGCCCGCATAGTCTTTATTGACGGAAATGTCCCCAAACCCGGATTTCTGCGCGATCTCCTTGACCGCAGCCGATTGTCCGAACCCCAGCTCACACAAGATTCTCCCTCCGGGTCTGAGATGTCCGGCAGCATCCGCAAAGATCTTCCGGTAGAAGTGAAGGCCGTCTGTCCCCCCATCAAGCGCCTCCAGAGGCTCCCAGTCCTTTATCTCCCGCTGGAGTCCAGGGATGTCCGCTGAAATAATGTACGGAGGGTTGGAGACGATAAGATCAAAGAGCGCGTCGCCCTGTATCGGCGCAAACAAAGACCCCTGAAGGAAGGTCACGTTTTCAATCTCATTCACCTCGGCATTTTTTTTTGCGAAACGGAGCGCCGCCATCGAAACATCCGTACCGTACACATCCGCATCGGGCAGGGCCTTCGCGACCGCCAGTGCGATACAGCCGCTGCCGGTGCATAGATCGAGGACTCTTGGTGCGGGCGGAGGCACTCCGCCCCTACTAATTGTTCTTATTGCCTCTTCCGCAAGAAGCTCGGTTTCGGGCCTCGGGATGAGGACTCCTTTACCGACGCGCACGGTGAGGCCGAGAAAATCAACATGGCCGACGATATACTGAAGCGGCTCGCCCTTGGCCCTCCTCCTTATCAGCCGGCGAATTTTCGAAAGAAGTTCCTTCGTGATTTCGGGGTTTTCCATGTACGCGTCAAGCCTGTCGGCTCCGGCAGCATGGAACGTCAGGATTTCGGCGTCGGCAAAGGCGTCCTCGATGCCCGCCTCTTCGAGATATTCGGTAGACGATTTTAACGCGTCAAGCAATCGCATATCTTACTTTGCCCTGATGTTTCATCACCACCGGACAATAACGCCGAAAAAGTCTTGTAATGACGACATGATTTCATTTGTCTTCCACGTACCGCAGTTGTGACGTCGGGTATCTTTCAGAAAAAGGCTGGCTGGCCTCCTGATAGGTCTGTAAGGTGTCGCTATAAGCCATTTTTCAGCGTCACTGTCAGGCATTGTAAGATTTGTTTGCCAACGTTTACTGCTGCATAACAGAGGCAGACATGACAAAAAAACATAAAAGCTGCTTTCTTAAAAGGCCTTCCTTCGCGGCGATTAGTTTACAGTTCTTTCAGCCTTTCAGCGTTGAAATACGTGATAAGATTATCCAGGATTTCATCGAGGGCCCCTTCGAGAATCTGCTCGAGCTTATGCAGCGTCAGGCCGGTGCGGTGGTCCGTAACCCGGTTTTGCGGATAATTGTATGTCCTAATCCTTTCGGACCTGTCCCCCGAACCGACCTGGGATTTCCTCTGCTGCGCCCGCTCTTTCTCCTTCTCCTCCATCTCGATCTCATAAAGCCTCGCCCTCAGGACCTTCATAGCCTTGTCCTTGTTCTTGGTCTGGGAGCGCTCGTCCTGGCACTGGACGGTAAGACCCGTAGGTACGTGCACAATCCTCACGGCTGAGTAAGTAGTATTGACGCTCTGGCCTCCTGCCCCGGACGAACAGAAGGTATCAATCCTTAAGTCTTTCGCATCGATTTTGATATCCACGTCCTCCGCTTCGGGAAGCACCGCGACCGTCGCCGCGGAAGTATGTATCCTTCCGGAGGCCTCG
>JAJYLU010000032.1 GCA_021787505.1 Nitrospirota bacterium
CCCGGCAACTCCAGTGTCGCGAGGGAATCGAGAAAACAGGCGGCGAGCCTGCCTAATCCGCCGTTGCCCAGCGCCGCGTCCCATTCGAGTTCGGTGATCTCTTCGTACCCCAGTCCGAGCACCCCGACCGCCTGCCGGTAATCGTCCGAGAGGTCGAGGCTGAGGGCACAGTCCCTCAGTAGTCTTCCGAGGAGAAATTCAAGAGAGAGATAATAAAGCCTCTTTGCGGAGACTTTGTAATACTCCTGCTGGGTGAGGATCCATTTTTCGATAAGGTGTTCCCTGAGGGACAGCACTACCGCGTTGTACTTGTCCCGGGGTGTGGCAGAATACTTGTCCTTGGCAAGATCGTATATGAGATGATCGAGCAGCGACTGATGCAGTATCTCCCGGTTCTTTGCCATTTCCCGTGTCCTGATTACCCGCCAGCTATCATATCACGCCTATCCGCTTCATGCAAAAATATAAGTTGTCCCCCTTCCCCATCTTTCATGATGGCAGCATCTGTGCAGCAACATTGGATTTATGTACTCAGCGGCAGCGCAACATTCCTGAGAACCTCCATAGGCCCGCGCATTTTTAGTATTTCCATCTGTTTTTGGTCCCGAACGAGAAGGGCGCCGGCGTATCCCAGGGAGTTGATCGATATGCCCTCGAAGAACTCCACGGACCGCGGAACAAGCAGCATCCATTCCCTGGTCATCAGCAGGCAGTACGGCCCTGATTGTTTTTCGGGGCCATACCCCGAGGGTCCTTTCATGCCGACATACCTGAGCATATCGCGATACAGGGTGAAGGTTTTTTCTGCAGCAGCCGGGATCGGGCCGGCGGCCCCGAGCCGTGCAAATACGTGAAGGAACGGGAGTCCCGGCAATGTTCCCATTTTACCCTTGAATTGTGCGCTGCACAAAAGGGGCTCAAGAGGGACTGGCGGTCCTTCGGGAGCCAGCGGGAGGGGGACCACCTGGATGTGCTTGTGACGCTGACTGGCGCCGGCGGCCTCTCCGCCGTTATAGAACCCGAGGCTGTCATATTCCTGAAGGCACGCCCATAATGCCTCAAAATCCCCGGTCGTGAGCAGCATCTCCTGGTCCTCGAACTCGCGGGTGATGACGAGCAGGTGATGCTCCACTACGTTGTATTTGTTCAGGACCGCTACGTGGGTTTCGGAGATATCGGCGACGAAGAGGTCCTTATCGAAAGGGAGGAAGGGGTTTACCGGTCTGCCTTCCTGCTTCTGTTTCTTCTTCTCTTCGTCCTTCCGCGCAAGGTTCGTAAGGACCCGGACAAAAAACCGGACGCCTCCGTCTTCCACAAACTCGTAGTCCGTGGGGATAGGCAAAAGTGCGCCTGCGCCGAGGGCACGCTCGGTCGCCATCATCAGCGCATCCCCGAGTGTCCCTTTTCGGATCAGTATTTTCGAATTTCCTGCTGTCATGAGTAATCTCTCTGGATCGTCCGTCCCTTTAGTTCTTGCACCGGATATTCGTTCAGGGATACGGTATAACAAAAAAATTCTCCGGTCAAGGTGCCTTTTCGCGCTTCTCCCCGGATAGGTGTAGTTGCGCCGCAACCGTAAGGCTAATTAGGAAAGCGCCGAATGTGTTAAAATTGAAAGCTCATGAAAAACGGGAAAGGAATTGTCTATCTTGTCGGCGCAGGGCCCGGTGATATCGGGCTGCTGACGGTCAAGGGGCTGCGGTGTCTGCAGAAGGCCGAAGTCGTGATCTACGATTTTCATCTGAACGGCCAGATCCTCAATTATATAAGCGGCGATGCTGAGTTCATATACGCCGGAAAGCGCGGGGGCCATCATGCGATGACCCAGGACGAGATAAACGCGGCGATCGTCGCGAAGGCAAAAGAGGGAAAGATCGTCTGCCGGCTCAAAGGCGGAGATCCCTTTGTCTTCGGGAGGGGTGGTGAAGAGGCCCAGGTATTGGCAAGAGAGAATATCCGGTTTGAGGTCGTGCCTGGCGTGAGCTCTTCGGTTGCCGCCCCGGCGTATGCGGGAATCCCGCTTACCCACAGACTTTACTCGTCTTCCTTCGCGGTCATTCCGGGCTACGAGGATACCACCAAGGAGGAATCGGCTATAGATTGGGCGAAACTTGCCACTGGGGTCGGCACCCTCGTCTTTCTTATGGCGGTCAAGAACATCGGGGTCCTCACGGAGAAGTTGATCGAACACGGAAGGAGCCCTGACACTCCTGTTGCGGTCATACGATGGGGGACGCGGCCCGACCAGAGGACCCTTGTGTCCACGCTGGTGAATATCGCCGAGCTTGTCCGGGAGAAGGACATAAGGCCTCCTGCGGTGATGGTGGTCGGAGACGTCGTGAATCTGCGGAAGGAACTTTCCTGGTACGAAGAAAAGCCGATGTTCGGTCACCGCATACTCGTGACAAGGGAGCACGCCGGAGGGTTCGAACCGCTCGAAGAACTCGGCGCCGAGGTGATCCAGTTCCCGACGGTAGAGATAGTGCCCCCGCCGTCATGGGAAGAACTTGATGCATGTATCGACCGGATACATGCATACGACTGGCTCATATTTACGAGTGCGAACGGAGTGAAATATTTCTTCAGAAGGCTCTTCGAAAACGGGGTCGATATCCGGGAACTGAAGGGGCTGAGGATATGCGCGATTGGTGCGAAGACCGCTGCCGAGGTCGGAAAATTCGGCATCAAGGTTGATCTCGTGCCCGGGGAATTCAGGGCTGAGGGGCTGATAGAGGCGTTTGTGAAATTGCACAGAGCGGAGAGCAAAGGGCGAAGTGTGGATGAAAGAAAAGACTATGGAGATAAGGAATCTGCACCCTGTGCGCCAAGCGCTATGCCCCTTGCGGGTTTTAAATTCCTCCTTCCCCGGGCCGAGGTGGCGCGGGAGATTTTCCCTGAAGAAGTCCGTCAACTGGGAGGGGAGATCGACGTGCCGGTGACCTACAGGGCGGTCTTGCCCGAGCTCCACGGGAAGAGGCTGCGGCGGTTTCTGAAGGAGGGCCGGATTACCATCGCGACATTTACGAGTGCGGCGACCTTCAATAATTTCAGGGAAATCATGGGGGACGAATCGGATGGGCTTCTCAGGAATGTGGCGATTGCCGTGATTGGCCCTGTTACGGAAAAGGCGGTGAAAAAAGCGGGGCTGGATGTCGCGATTATGCCTCGGGAGGCGACGATCGAGGCGATGGTCGAGGCGATAAAAGAGTGGGCAGCAAGTAACGCTCCCGCCGCCGGCGCCCCCTCTTAAGCTAAGAGGGGGAAGGGGGAGTTATGGCCGCCTGTCAGCCTATTTTGAACGAACTATTTTTTTGTTCGCACATGTCCGATGCTCGCAGATAAAGACATCTATATCACCGACCCGCAACGCCCGAGGTCCCTTTTTTCGAGGGTCTTTCTCAGCCCGAAGTTTACCTTCTATCCACAGTTTTTTTGGATCATATGGGCGAACAGCAGGAAGGCGAAAAGGGGCTTGTACGCAGGCAAGGAGTGGGCGGAGAGCAGCCTCGACGTCATGCGCGCCCTCGAGAACGTCGGCGTTAGGATAGAGATCACCGGTATGGATAATATGAAGAAGGTGAATGGTCCGGAGGTTTTCATCGGCAACCACATGAGCACGCTCGAGACCATGGTGCTCCCATGCATCATCCAGCCGGTTAAAGAGACCACGTTCATCGTAAAGAAAAGCCTGATCACGATGCCTGTTTTCGGACACGTCATGCGGTCGAGGGCCCCGATCGTTGTGGGCCGCACGAACCCGAGGGAGGACCTCAAGGCGGTCCTCGAAGAAGGGACAAAGAGACTGCAAAACGGCAGATCGGTCATTGTCTTCCCGCAGAGCACGAGGGCCGTCGAGTTCAAGCCCGAGGAATTCAATTCTCTCGGGATAAAACTCGCTGCGAGGGCAGGAGTGCCCGTCATCCCGGTGGCACTGAAGACAGACGCCTGGGGAATCGGGAAACACGTAAAGGAATTCGGGCCCATAGACAACCGGAAGACCGTGCACTTCGCCTTCGGAGAACCGATGAAGGTAGAGGGTCGCGGCGCTCGAGAGCACGAGCGGGTGATCAGGTTCATACGGGAAAGAATCGATGAGTGGAACAAAGCTTAGCCTTATTTTCTTGAAGGACAGGGTCCGGCATGCTCAAAAACGCCATAGAATCGGCAGTTTATTATCCTGATTCACGTAGACGCAGACATGACTTCGACACTGTGATGAGAAAGGTATTCACCGGAGTGCTAGACGGCTGCGGAGCCTCGACTATGGCCGTTTTTACATCACGCCGGACCCTGCCTTGATCGGATTTTTTGCGAATGTCTAAGGTAAAGATGCGTAGCGACAAGGGAGGGCACATAAAGGGAGCGATGATGGAAATACGGAATGAAGACATTAAAGAGGTTACAATCGGGATCCCGGAAGGTCACAGACATATCAGGACCTGCATCGTGCTCCGGGACGGTACGGAATTCGTGTTCCGGGAGGCTGCGGTGGCGAATATCCTGAGGGCCTTCGTCACGGTGAAGACCCATCCTGCGAAGACGTCCGTAAGGCTGATCGGGAAGACCATGGAGCAGAGGAAGAAAGGCTACGCCGAATGGCAGCTCGTGGAGGAGTGATAATACCGCTCTTTTTGTTTTCCCAATTTGGGTTTCAAAGTGTTACATTATAGGTGCCATGGCTGAGAAGATCCTTGTTGTCGACGATGAGGCCCTGATACTTACCGCGGTCGAGAGGGCGCTTGTTAAGGTCGGCTATTTCATTGCGAGGGCGCAAACCATGGAAGAACTCGACGCGGTGCTTAAAGATGGGCCGTTCGACCTGCTCATCACGGATATCTACATGCAGGGAGGCTCCCTCGATGAGGTGATCGAAATAGTGCTAAGGACATCTCCCTCGATCAAGGTCCTCAAGATGAGCGGCGCGGCCGGCAGAGGGAAGACAGGGCACTTCATCGAAAAGCCTTTCAATATCGAGACGCTCAGGAAAAAGGTCAAAGACATACTCGATGGGTCTCTCTGAATTAGACGTTTCCGTATTCTTTCTCATCAACAAAAATCTTCAAAACGTCCTCTTCGACGTTGTGATGCCTTTCCTTTCGAACAATCCGAAGCTGGTCTTTATGCCGCTTCTGATCTGGGTATTCGCGAAAGAGGGAAGAAAAGCATGGTCTTTCGTGGCGATTGCGGGTCTAGCCTTTGCTCTGGCCGATTCCGGCGGGAACATTCTGAAGCAGTTGATCGCCAGGCCCAGGCCCTGCAGCGTGCTCGACGGCGTGCGCCTCCTTGTGGGCTGCGGAAACTCCTTCTCGATGCCGTCCAACCACGCAGTAAGTGCCTTCGGGGTCGCGGCCGCCTTCTGGTTTCTCCGCAAGGATTTTGTCACGGGTTTCTATCTCTTGGTCGCGGCCGCCATCGGATTTTCGCGGGTGTATGTCGGGGTCCATTATCCGGCCGATGTCCTGGCGGGCGCACTGTTCGGCGTCGGGGTCGCGTATACCGCGGTTGTGCTGTCCGTGCGCGCGGCCGGAATGTACCGCAGAGGAGATTACGGCAGACTGCTTTTTCTCGTCATCGTGCTTATCAGTATATTGCGTATTTACTATATCCAGACCGGTCCCTTTGATCTGAGCGCCGACGAGGCCCATTACTGGGAATGGTCGAGAAGGCTGGATTTGAGCTACTATTCGAAGGGGCCGATGATCGCCTATCTCATCCACGCCGGCACCTCGGTGTTCGGCAATACTGTTTTGGGGGTGAGGGTATTTGCGGTCGTCCTTTCGGCCCTGAGCAGCCTCGCGCTTTTCAAGCTGGGCAAGCAGCTCTATGACGGAAGGACCGGCTTTTTCTCCGCATTGCTGGTGCAGGTCGTCCCGCTCTACTCCACCTATGGTGTGCTCATGACGATAGATTCGCCTTTCATGTTCTTCTGGATTCTGTCGCTCCTCTTCTTCTGGAAGACGATGGAAGCCGGGGGCAACGGAGTTCCCCGGAAAACGGGCATGCTTCCCTGGGTGCTGCTGGGGGTTTCGATAGGTCTCGGACTCCTGGCGAAATATACCATGGCCCTTTTCTATCTCTCAGGATTTCTTTTTTATATTTTCAATAAAGAAGCCCGGAGGTTCCTTCTCGAAAAAGGCCCCTATGTTGCGGCGGCGGTCAGTCTCATCGTCTTTAGTCCCGTAATCATATGGAATGCAGGCCACGGCTGGGTCACGCTGAAACATACCGCAGGGCAGGCCCATCTGTATGACGGGCTCGTCCTGTCGCCGAAATATTTTTTCGATTTTCTCGGCTCCCAGCTTGGCGTGATCACTCCGGTCCTGTTTGTGCTTATCTTTATCGCCCTCTGGAAGATGAAGGGCGGCAAAAAGGGTGCTTTCCTCTTCTGGTTCTCGGCTCCGATCTTCGTTTTCTTTGCACTGAAGAGCATCCAGGGTAAAGTCCAGGGAAACTGGGCCTTGCCTGCATACGCAACCGGATTCATCGCATTCTCGGCGTGCTTCGTCAATGAAACGGCCCTCGCAAAGAAATCTTACCGGTGGCTCGTGGCCGTATCGATCACCTTTGCCCTGGTCCTGACCTCAATTGCTTATTACCCTTCGCTTCTGAAATTCGTTTCCCCAAGGATTGACCCCACGGCGAGGCTGACGATGAAACTGCTGGGATGGAAGGAACTCGGCGAGGAGACGAGCGGCATCTATAGAGAACTGTCATCGAAAGGCCCTGCATTCGTCTTTTCCGACAGCTATCAGATTTCGAGCGAACTCGCCTTCTATATGCGGGGCAATCCGGTCACTTACTGCGTGAACCTCGGGAGACGGATGGACCAGTACGACCTCTGGCCGGGGTTCGAAAAGGACATCGGGTATAACGCGCTCTTTGTGGCGTATAACGACACGGACCTTCCACAGGAATTGGCGCATGCCTTTGCGAGGAGTGAGAAAATACCGGTCCTCATCGTGCTCAAGAGGGACAGGATAATGAAATTTACGGTCTTTAAGTGTTATGATTTCAAGGGCATTAAATCCAGATCTTCGGAGACGTATTGATGACGATATCGGTAGTAATCCCTCTTTATAACGAAGAAGAGAACGTAGCCGAGCTCCATCGGCGAGTGAAATCAGCGATGTACGGCACCGGGAAAGAATATGAGGTCATCTATGTCGATGACGGCAGCACCGACCGTACGCTCCCCCTGCTGCAGGACATCCAGTCGGCCGACAGAAACGCAGTGGTGCTCAGCCTCAGGAGGAACTTCGGACAGACCGCCGCCTTTGCCGCGGGCTTCGACTATGCGAGGGGGGACGTGATCGTGACGCTCGACGGCGACCTCCAGAACGACCCCGACGATATCCCGAAGCTGCTCGAACTGATCCCGGAAAACGATATTGTCAGCGGGTGGCGAAAGAAAAGGAAAGACCCTTTTCTTTCGAGACGGCTACCCTCGGTTATGGCCAACTGGCTGATCAGCAAGGTCACCGGCGTGACACTCCATGATTACGGTTGTTCTCTGAAGGCCTACCGCAGGGAGGTGGTCAAGAACCTGAAACTTTACGGGGAGATGCACCGTTTCATCCCGGCGGTCGCCAACTGGTACGGCGTAAAGATAGCAGAGGTGGAGACGACCCATCACCCGAGGCTGAGAGGAAAATCGAAATACGGGATCTCGCGCACGGTCCGGGTGGTGCTCGACCTGATTACGGTAAAGTTCCTCCAGAGTTTTTCGACCAAGCCGCTCCAGTTTTTCGGCCCCATAGGGCTCCTGAGCGGTCTTATCGGGCTTCTCATCTCCTTCTATCTGACTGTCGAAAAGGTGTTCCTGGGGAGAGACATCGGCGGCAGGCCGCTGCTTCTGCTCGGGGCGCTCCTGATCATCGTCGGAATACAGTTCATCGGCATGGGCCTGCTTGGGGAGATGATGGTCAGGGTCTACCACGAAACCCAGAAGAAGCCGATATACGTCATCAAAAAAGTAAGCAGGCATGAAGATAAATAAGACCGCCTTTTTTCTCTTCAAGCTGGCGGTCAGCGCTCTCTCGCTTTACATCGTATTCTCGGAGGCGGGCCCGCGCCAGATCCTGTCGATGATGAGGCGGATCGGGCCTCTTTATTTTCTTGCCTCATGTCTCATATACATTGCGGCGCAGGCGATCTCGACCTTACGATGGAAACTCCTCCTTCCGGAAAACTTCACCTTCAGGAAACTTTTTTCCCTGTATATGATCGGCGCCTTCTTCAACAGTTTTCTTCCGGGGCTCGTCGGCGGAGACGTGGTGAAGGCCTATTATCTCAACAAGGACGCGAGGAAACTGGGCGTTACCCTCGCCTCCATTTTTATGGACCGGTATGTCGGATATGTGGCGCTCATGATCGTGGGTATGGTTTCCTATCCCTTTGCGCTTCGCTATTTCGGGGCGTCGGTCTACAAGTGGGTCATGCCTGCCATTGTCTGCGCCTTTGTCGTGGGGAGCTTTCTTTTTTTCGGCCTCAGGCTGGGAAGGCGGTTCACGACGATGTCCGACTTTTATGAATATTTTGTTACGCTGAAGTCCCGCAGGGGCGTGATCGCAAAGGCGGTTTTGATGTCCCTCTGCGTACAGATCATGGGGTTTTCCGCGGTCGCCCTCCTCGCCTCGGCCATGGGCGAGGACATCCCGATCTTTCTTCTTTTTGTCTTTCTGCCGATTATCATTACGGTGACAACGGTCCCGATCTCGATATCCGGACTCGGGGTGAGGGAGGGCGCCTTTGTCCTGCTGCTCGGTCTGATCGGGATCAGGCCCGAACTGGCGACCTCGCTCTCCCTTTCGTGGTTTTTTTCGAGTTTCCTGGGGAGCATCCCGGGACTGGCAGCTTACATCAGGCATACTAGCGGGCAAAGAAGGTGACCCCTCCGGATCATAACTCCCCTTTCCCCCCTCTTATCTTAAGAGGGGGCGCCAAAGGCGGGGGCATTACGCGGCACCTCGAAGAATCCGACAAAAGGTATATCTGGCACCCTTTTACCCAGATGAAGGAGTGGGCGGGGGAAAAGCCGCTTATCATTGCGGGCGGGGAAGGCTGCCATCTCGTGGATACGGACGGCAACCGCTACCTTGACGGTGTCTCCTCCCTCTGGGTGAATATCCACGGCCACAGGAAAAAAGAGATCGACGAGGCGATCAAGGCGCAGATCGATAAGGTGTCGCATTCCACGCTCCTCGGCCTGAGCAACGTGCCGGCGATAGAACTGGCGGAGCGACTGGTGGATGTCGTGTGTAGGGGCATGGCATGCCATGCCCCTACACACGGTTCGCCTCTTACGTCACACGTCTTACCCCCCGCCAAGGTTTTTTATTCCGACAACGGCTCGACATCGGTCGAAGTGGCCCTCAAGATGGCCTTTCAGTACTGGAGACACAAAGGGGTTGAGGGAAAGAACTGTTTCCTCTCACTGAACAACGCCTACCACGGCGATACGATCGGCGCGGTGAGCGTGGGAGGCATCGATATCTTCCACTCCGCGTTCGGGCCGCTCCTATTCAGGACGTTCAGGGCGCCTTCGCCGTACTGCTACCGCTGCGAGCTTGCTGCCGAATATCCGGGCTGCGGTCTGGCGTGTCTTGAAAAAATGGAGGATATCCTCAAGGCCCGTCATAATGAGATTGCGGCAATGATCTTAGAGCCGCTTGTCCAGGCGGCAGGCGGTATGATCGTCTTTCCAGTTGGATATCTCAAAGGGGCGCGGGACCTCTGTGCGAAGTATAACGTTCTCTTCATCGCCGACGAGGTCGCTACCGGTTTCGGGCGGACCGGTAAGATGTTCGCCTGCGAACACGAGTCTGTTGTCCCCGATGTGATCTGCCTGTCGAAAGGCATCAC
>JAJYLU010000033.1 GCA_021787505.1 Nitrospirota bacterium
TGCCTGTTACGACTGTCACAACTCTCATGGCTCCAGTGTTTTAGGCACGACTACATCGTATACAAGCGCGACGACTAGCGGCGGAATTCTCAAAGATACAACGGCAGGCAAGGGCGGTTATTCCGTAACATACCAGCCGCAGGCTGGAGGCTCGGCAACAGACAAAAACCTGCGCAATGCAGGGGCAAGTCTCTGTTTCGACTGTCACCTGACGCAGAGCGCCGGCACAACCCCGTGGGGGTATAATTCCACCTTCGGCGAGTCGCAGGCGGTCATCGGCTATTTCGACTCTCCCTATCTCGCGCCGGGCGGTGCAGGGGTGCAGCAGCGTTATTCCTATAAGGCTCTTTCAATGAACGCAGGCGGCCATTTTGGTGCATCCTCTCCGCTGTCGAAAACGCCGCTCCTTCAGATAAACGGTCTCTGTGCTTCCTGCCACGACCCGCATGGGGTGAGTCCCACCGACGTAGGCAGCTGCTCCAGCGCAGCCTATGTTACGAAATCCACCTGCCAAAGCGGAGGCGGGGTCTGGACCGCTACACCGCAGTACGGCGTTCCGATGCTCAAGGGCACCTGGATGACTTCTCCCTACAAGGAGGATGCGGCACCCGCGAACAACGCCAAGGGAACGGTGCGTGACAGCACCCATCCATTAGGATATGACGCGACGCCGAGAGAAGGCGTCCAGTATCATATTGACCAAAACACTTTCGGCGCGAACATAAAAAGCACGGTCTCAGGAGTGACCGAAACTGCGAACCAGTTCGCCGGTCTCTGTCTGAAATGCCACCCCAAGGTCAACCTTACTGACGGTATCAACGGAGGCACGTGGAAGAGCGTTGACAGGATCCACGAGTCGGTGAAGGGATGGGGGGCGAATGTGCGCCACAATTATACCTGTTCGAAGTGTCATGCTTCCCATAACGGATCCGCCCTTCCCCGCCTCATGATAACGAACTGCCTGAACAAGGAACATAAAGGTCGGGTCGGCTACAATCCTTCACCTGCGCTTTCCGGTTATGGCTACGGAGACGACGTTGGATGTTACGGAGACTCGGTTACGCTTGGCGGATGTCCGACATATCCTGCAGGTTCGTATAATTTCTCCAGTGGAGGCGGCAGGTTCCCCGGAAGTTTCGACGGATATTACTTCAGCGACCACTACGGATCCAATGCCTTTACCGTGAGCTGTCATGAGAACGAGACCGGTTCGATTACGGACCAGAGTTGGAACGTTAAGACACCATGGGTTGATCAGGCTCCTTCGATAACATCAGGGCCCTCGGCAGTTATCGGAAATCAGATGGTTCTTATGCACATGGATGAAGCGGCATGGAACGGGACTCCTAATGAGGTCGAGGACAGTTCAGGGGGCAACAATAATGGTTCTGCATATAACGGCGCAAATACAGTTGCAGGGGGGGTAAGCGGAAGAGCAGGGAGCTTTAACGGTACAGATAACTATGTCAGGATTAATTATTCGCCGCCTGTGGACAATTTCACGATAGAAGCCTGGATAAAGCCTACTGCGGCGCATGAAATAGATGCAGAATCAAACAGCGGAACCAGCGGTACATCCGGGCAAAGATACCTGTTTGGAGCTGACCATAGAGGCACGGAAGGGGGGGCCGGTATATCAGCAGGGACAAATGGAATTTCTGTTTATGAGCATGGCGATAATTATATGCCTGCACTGGCTGTATACTCCGGCTCAATCAGTACCACCCAGTGGACGCACATGGCCGTCGTTTATTCGAATAGGCAGCCAAGTATCTACCTAAACGGGGTCCTCGTCCGCGCGGGCCTCCAGTCAACGAAGGCACATGTATATGCACCAACGCAGATAGGCGGGGGCTCATACGGTTATTTTCCCGGAACTGTTGACGATGTTGCGATTTATGACGGGGCCTTGTCTGCCGCTGATATCCTCCTGCACTATCAGCGAAACAGTTCTGCTGTTTGCAACATGTCGGAGGCAAATATCATATGGACTACCGATTTTGACGCAACATCGGATGTTGACTATGGATTAACAGCGAGCTATGGCTCAACAGCAGGGAATGGTTCACTGGTAAAGAATCATAGTGTTATCCTGTCAGGCCTTTCGGCACCTGCGACATACCATTACAGGGTGCGCTCATCTAATACCGACGGAGAAACAGCCTCTGGTGATTATACATTCAATGTGAATGCCTGCCCATAGGTGCCCCCTATCCTTATCTTCCCCACAGCAACGGCAATCGGCAGTACCACATCGTCGAGCAACACCGGAGGAGTAAAACGGCAGCGCGAGGTGACGCAACGTTTCGGGATCTTAAGCTAAGAAAATAAGTATTTAAGCATACATTCAGCAAAAAATCACCTGTCAATTCTGACAGGTGATTTTTTTGTTCGGGATCTGATATGACAATATGATACGCGGAAGCAGGGGATGCTTTCGTAAAACACTAAGGGGAACGTGGAGGGGAAGATGAAAAACGAAGGGATCACGGTCATCGAACTTGTTGTTGTTATATCCATCATAGGCATACTCGTTGCGAGCATGGCGTACTCGTATCAGGACTGGGTGGAAAGATATGAAGTCGAAAGGACGACGAAAGAGCTTTATGCGGACATGATGCATGCCAGACTAAGGGCCATGGAAAGCGGGCGAGAACATTACCTTATCCTGAATGAGAGGTCTTATTCAGTAGCTGAAGACACGAACGACAGCGGAGATTACGATGACCCGCCGCTTCCGGGCTTCCCGAAGGCTGTTGACCAGCAGCTCGGCTGGAACGATCATCACACGGTGAGCAAGATAATTTTCGACAGGAGGGGACTTATGTCCGAACCGAGAACGATATGGATCACTTCGTCAGACGCCGATTATAATTGTATCGTGGTATCGCAGTCCAGGATCATTACGGGAAAATACGTCGACGGAACATGCAAGAAAAAATGAGGCCGAAGGCGCCTCTCAACGAATACCGGCAGTGCATCTGACGTCGACAGAGTCCTTTCGCCCATAATGGAAATAGCCGTGTGCCGGACACCCTCCGGTGCAGAAAGCCCTGTTGGCACAGTCAGGCAGCGCGCAGGAGTTCGCCGCAGCTCTTCTGAAGACATCGAGCTTGGGGCTTTCCCATATCACGGCAAGATTGTCCCGGAACATATTGCCGAGATTGAATTCCTCAATGTGATGAAAGAGATTGCATGGATACACCGAACCGTCAGGCATTACGGCCACCTTTTTGACGCCCGCGGCGCAACGCACTCCGGAAGGAAGCGTATTCTTTTCGAAGCAGGAAGCATTGACCTTCAGGATAGACATTTCCGGATTTACGTCCCTGATTTTTTTATAGAAGGACAGGAATGCGGGATAGCTCAGGGCCGAGAATCGCGAGGAATCTGTGCCAGACAACAGGTCCATATGGAGCAGGTAGTATCGCCGCACACCTATCTCTTTCAAAAGGTCGACTATGCCCTGAATATCGGCCATTGTCTCCCTGTTGACAACGGTCTTTACGGCGGGATTGAATCCTGCAGAAAGAAGTTCTGTTATGTTTCTCAGGACGCCCGAAAAATGACCGGCACGGGTCAGCGTGCAATGTCTCTCGCCCGTACTTCCCTCCAGGGATAGTCCGATAGTGAAATCTCTCCCGGAGAAGTCGAGAAATCTTCCGGTAATATCAGGAACGCTTCCATTCGTGCTCAGGTTTACTGATAACCCATTTCTTAGAGCGGCCCCTACAAAGTCCGGCATCCAGTCTAAGAGGAGGGGTTCGCCTCCCATAACGTCCAGTTCTTCTATGCCGTTTTCCGAGAGGATGCGGAGGAGCCTGAGGGCGTTATCGAAGGATATCTCACTACTTTGCGATGAGTCGTTGAAGCAGAACGAGCACTTTTGGTTGCACCGGAACGTCGGGTAGAACTGGATAAACCGGGGCGGCGGGAAGCGCATCTAATCAACCCGAAACAAGATCTCTGCCTGTTTCGAACGCCTCCTTCATGGCGGTAGGGTGTTTCAGGATGGCGCCTTTGGCGTCGACCCCGAGAAAACTGAGCACCCTGTGTTCCGGAACGCTAATTGTTCTGAAGAAGGCCTTTGCCGAGGCATCACCGCATTCGATGCCGACATTCTTTTTCATCCCTCCCACGAGGACAAGCAATCCCCTGCGGCCGAATTCCCCCGGGGGAATCGGTTTTTTCAGAAGGTATTTCTCGCACCAAAAACTCTGGCAACGGTCTATCATCGTCTTGGACTGTGCCGAGAGACCGAAAAAGAAGATAGGCGAGGCAAGTATGATCCGGTCGGCGGTCCTGATCTCCGGGTATATCTTCGTCATATCGTCGTCCACGACGCATTCGCCGGTTTTGTCGCAACCCCCGCAGTCCTGGCAGGGTTTGATATCCATCAGGTTAAGATTGAAGACGGTCACGTCGACGGCGGACTTTTCCTTCATGCCCCTGATCACTTCTTTCAGGAGCAGTTCCGTGTTGCCGTCTTTTCTGGGGCTTCCGAGAAAGGCTATTGTCTTCATGATTGGGTATTAAGAATAAGAGACGTATCCCTTATTCGAACTGGGCGTGATATTCCTTTACCTTTCTCGCAAATTCCTTGCCGAATTCGTAGCACTTCTGGTCGTCCTCGGGCGCGGGCCTATAAAGGGCCTGTACTCCCGGCTCCACCGTCTCGAGTTTCATCGCCTTCAGCCACTCATAGGCTTCCTTGACTGCGCCTCCGCCCCAACCGTAGCTCCCGAAGGCTCCCGCGATCCTGTCCTTCGGCCTGAGACCGGAAACATGCTGAAGGAATTCGGCCATCGAGGGGAACATCTTGTTGTTAAGTGTCGGTGTGCCGACCAGAAGCCCTCTGGCTTTCCAGAACTCCTTGATTGCGATAGACATCGGCGTGGCCCTGAGTTTGAGGACCTTGCAGTCGACCCCCTCTTCCATAATGCCCCGCATAAGGGGCAATGTCATCATCTCGGTGCTGTGCCACATAGTATCGTAGATCACCGCAACGCTGAGGTTGGCCTTCCCCGATGCCATGTCGGAGTACATCTGGAGGACCTTGCCCGGGTTTTTTCTCCAGATGACGCCGTGGTCGGGCGCGATGATCTCGATGTCGAGGCCGAGTTTTTGGACCTCGGCCAATTTGTTCTTTATGATCCCCCCGAAGGGCATCAGGATATTGGCGTAATAATCGATGACCGAGTCCTCCAGTTCAGACACGGACGCACATTCGATGAACTCGTCGTCGAACCGCGACGAGGTCGCCAGGTGCTGGCCGAAGCCGTCCTGGCTGATGAGGATCTTGTCTTCCTTGATGTAGGTCATCATCGAGTCCGGCCAGTGGAGCATCGGGGTTTCGAGGAAGAGAAGGTTCCGCCTGCCGATATTGAGCGTGTCGCCGGTCTTTACCGTCTTGATATTCCATGGGGAGATGTCGAAGAAGCGCGCAAGCCCCTTCTTACCCTTTTCCGTGATATAGATCGTCGCGTTCGGTGCAAAGGCCATAATTCTGTCGAGACTGGTCGCGTGGTCGTTCTCGATGTGGTTGATCACGACGTATTCGATTTTTGACGGGTGCACGATCTGATTGACGTTGTCGAGCATGATCTCGCTGAAGTCGTACTTCACTGTGTCGAAAAGGGTTATCTTCTCGTCCATAACGAGATAATTATTGTAGGTGGTTCCGTTGGGCGTCATGTACCCGTGAAAGTCCCGGACCGCCCAGTCGATCGCTCCGACCCAGTATACGTCGGGTTTTATCTGCGTTGCATTCATGGTGCCTCCAAAAGATGAGAGATAGTTATTGTTTCCGCGGTAGACGTATAAATTATATCAAAACGGGGCAAGATTGGCTATTCAACCCTCGTATCAGCACGCAACTGCGGGACACCTGCGAATGCCTGCAGGTCAATATCCTTCCAGTGTGAAGGGACTGAAGACGATCGGTATCAGAGTAATCAGGACAAATACCGTCAATGCCGCGAGCGCGATGAACGTCCACCTACGCTGTACGGCGGGGATTATCGCCGAAAGCGTCTTGATTCTCCCGAGCGGTTGGATAACGCCGGCCATCGTCCCGAAGAAACTTCCTGCGAAAAGCGACACGTAAAGCGGGTAACCGGCGTAATAATATCCCGCCTGGAGTATGTCGAAAGGGCAGTGATGGGTCGGGATCTGGTAGAAATAGAGCGAGATGAAGGAGACGATCGCGGCGATCGATACGAAGAAGAAGAAGGCCGAGAGAAACGCGAGGAGGACCATAAAGAGCTTCCGACCTGACTTCAAGGCGATTACTCCGACGAAAAAAATAATCATAAAAAGGGAATAAAAGACCACTTCGGTCGGGTGAACCGGCAGGGATGCCAACGAACTCCCCACCCCAGTTCCGCCTTCGCTGAAGAGCACGCCGCAGCAGGAGGTGATGACGTTGGGGTCTATTCCTCCGAAGTACTTTATCTGAAGGACATATCCCGCAATGACAAAAGGGATCATCAAGAGAAGCAGTTTATATTTTTTTTTGGTAAGCGGATAGTCTTCTGCCTTGCTGTCAAGACTGTCGAGGGCGATCCAACCTGCCGCGAGAAAAAGGACCGCGATCTTTGCATAGAGCGCGGGGAACCCGAACGAATTGGCGTTCAGGGACCCGGTCGCACACATTGCACCGACGAGGAGGTTGTGAAGGTCGTCGGCCGTATAGATGAAGAGAAAGACCGAGATGATCTCGAAGAGGAGTCCGTATTTGACGAGGGTGGAAACGAGATAGGTCTTTCTTTCGAGTGCGAGCTGTGCCTCGGAATTGCTTCCGATGTCCCAGTTTCTCCATATCTTCACCCCGAGGAAGGAGGCATAGGCCAAAAGAACGAGCGTGATGCCTGATCCGAGGAGTAAGGCGATGATACCGGGCTGCATGAACATCCTTGGTCCGTCCTACTTCCTTGTCACATTTCTCACAGCACCGTCGCGCATCTCGACGACGAGGGCCGCATATTCATTTTCGAAAACAATAGGATCATGCGAGGCGATGATGACCGTCTTGCCCTTTTCCCAAAGGTCCTTCATAATGGCCATGAAGTCGCGTGAAAGCGCCGTATCGAGATGGGCGGTCGGCTCGTCGGCCAGCACGATCTCGGGGTCGTTGATGAGTGCCCGCGCAATCGCGGTCCGCTGCTGCTCGCCGCCCGAAAGACCCTGCACCGGGAAATCTCTCCGCTTCATCATGCCGATGCCCTCCAGAAGTCCCTCCGCTTTTTTCTTCAGTTTCGGGAGGTCGACATCGGTGGGATAAAGCGGGAGCATCACGTTCTGCAGGACACTCATCCCCTGAATGAGATGGAACTGCTGGAAGATGAACCCGTAGGTCGTCCTCCTTATATCGGTCAGGAACCTTTCGGGGAGGTGGGATATGTCCCGTCCTTCCAGCGTGATCGAGCCCGATGTCGGCCGGGTCATGCAGCCGAGGAGGGAAAGCATGGTGGTCTTGCCGGAGCCGCTGGGCCCTTTCAGCACCGCGAAATCCCCGTGCCTGATGCCGACGCTTACTCCGCTCACCGCAAGTACCTCATTCGCCTTGCCCTTGTTGTAATACTTTGTTAACTCGTTTGTCTGTATGATAGTTTCGTTCATACCGTCGTGGTTTTACTGTACAGTATTTATCTTTCTTGGCTATGCCCTATCTACATAACAGTTGCATAATTAATTTCGAAAAAAGAGGGCAAATGCGCTGAAAAAGATCCATGATCTGAGGCTCCGCACAGTCGCTGCATGTTTGAAAATACATTTTTGGGGACGCAAGTAAAGGTTTAAACTGCGTTTACGTGAATCATAATATATCATCGCCGAATTTATGGACTTTTTCAGTGCGGTTGCCCTCTCCTTAACGTAACGACAAAGTTTGTCATTCACTGTCTTTTTCATCCCCGCACCACCTCATCCGGATCGGTGATCGCGGCCTTCCAGGACGGAATGATCGTCGACGCAATATAGGGGATGACGGTCAGGGCCATCAGCATCGCAATCTGATACGGATCTATGAACGGGGCGAGCCTGAAGTCAGGATAGATGACGGACCATCCTTTCAGCGCGGGCGCGAAGACCGAGGCCCCGAAGAAGTACACATGCACGTATGCCAGGATTATCCCGAGAAGAAAAGACGAGAGGGATATGACGAGTCCTTCCCAGAATTTCATCTCGATGATGTCCGAGGTCTCCCATCCTATTGCCTTGAGGATGCCAATCTCTTTCTTCTCTTCAGCACTGAGACCGGTCGCCTTGTCCCACGCCAGGATGATGAAGGCGACGAGGGCGCCGGCGAAGAGCGTAAGGATCAGGCCGCTCCTCCAGCCGAATACCGCGTCGTAGGTCCTTATGATTTCCTTCCTCAATATCGGCCTTGTGTCGGGGAACCGGGAACGGACCTTCCCCGCGATGACCGGCGCCTCGGTTTCGTTGCGGACCGTTACGGCGAGGTCGGTGGCCATATAAGGCGGCATTCTGAACAGCCGGATGACATCGGGCCGGCCGAGCACGATGAGGTCGGCGGTGAGGAGTTCGGAGTCCGATTCGAAGATGCCGACCACGTCAAAATCCATCGCATCGCCGGCCGAGGACACCAAAGAAATCGTACTTCCAATATCGATGAACCGGGCCTTTGCGACCCCTCTTCCGACGGCCGCGACGCCTTTTTCCTCCGGGCCGGGCAAGCGCCCCTGAAGAAGACGGTTGCCGGCTGAAAGCGATCCCGAGGAAGCGAGGATGGTATAGTTCGCCTTTACGAGCAGATCGTAATAATAACCCCAGTAACGTGGCTCGACGCCCGATACACCCGGTAAGGCCGAAATCTCTTTCGCCCTGTCGACCGGGATCAGTTCCTGCCGACCGGCGGACATCCTCTGGACGATCAGCTCGGGCGAGCCCTTGAGGATTAGCAGGGCCTCGCGCTTGAACGAATAGGAAAGAAAAAGGATCGATCCGGTGATGAATACGATAAGCGTGAATACGAGAACAATGCCGAAGTTCTTGAACTTCCTCCTCAGGAGAGACAGGAGCGTGAAATCCAGGACGTTCATATGGCTGTTGAGGCTCATTGTCCCCTCACCTTCATCGCCGCGCCGAGTGAGGTGAAATCGGGCGGGGGCGTCACCGAACCCGACGGAAAGTGCTCAATAGAACCGGGGTAGTCCTGGAATGCGGAAAAGATGTCCGCCTGAGACGGGTTCCTCGTATAACGGGCGTCGTCCGAGAATGAGATATCCGTCAATTTCAGCGTGGCGGTTATGTCGCCCAGGTCGCGGCTGACCGCAAGGAAATGTGAAACACGGACATGGGAAGTGGCCCCTAACGCTGCAAGAAACAAGACGCAGCCGAGCACAAAGAGTCCGAAGACCAGGGATTTCCGCAACTACCTGAGATCCTCTTTCTTCACTTCGCCGAACTTCAATATCTTTTTCCCAAGGTGGTCTTTCATAAAGTCCTTCGCCCTGTCAAACGAATCGACCGGCACGAGTTCGGCTCCCATAGGACCATTCACATCGCTTCCCTGCACGAAGAAAATCCCCTTTCTGGCATCCATAAACTTGGCGGAATAATATTCGGTCACGTAGATCGCATTGATATCGGACTGTTTCTTTCCTGGGTTATACTTCGCGACGTTGAAATAGTACCGGAACATGTCTTTCGGTCCGTCAAAGACGGAGTAGGTCCCGTCATTGAATATGATCTCGGCCACCCATGTCGGGTAGCCCGAAACGAACATGCCGCATACCTGACATTTGTCCCCCTTTTTCACTTCTACCGGCTTTTTTTCTCCCGCAGGCGATGCGGAAGGAAAGAGCAGAAGCAGGGCTACGGATAAG
>JAJYLU010000034.1 GCA_021787505.1 Nitrospirota bacterium
CGGCGAGTGCCTCGGTCATGCGGACCTTTTTCCAGTCGGCATCGAGTTCATCGGCCACGATCATCGGCATCGACGTATAGACCCCCTGTCCCATCTCGGATTTATTGACGATCACATGAACGATATCATCCGGGGTTATCGTAAGCCAGACGTTGGGGCTGAAATCAGGCCCCTCTTTCGCGGCCTCTTCGGCGGACAGCAGCTTCGTCCCATAAGGGGTAATCGAGACGGCGATCGCGATGCCGGCACCGGCGAGAGATTTCTGCAGAAACTCACGGCGCGTAATTGACGTTTTCATGACTTCTCCCCCTTCCCAGCTGCGCTCTTTATGGCGAGCTTAATGTACGGATATGTGCCGCAGCGGCAAAGGTTGCCTTCCATGGTATTTACGATCTTTTCGTCGGAAGGGTTTTTGTCCACGGCAAGGAGGGCAGCCGCCTGCATAATCTGGCCGGACTGGCAATATCCGCACTGCGGGACCTGTTCCTTTATCCAGGCGAGCTTGACGGGATGGTCTTCCGGGAGTCCCTCGATCGTGGTGATCTTCTTCCCCCGGGCATCAGCCACCGGTATCTGGCACGAACGCTCCGCCTTGCCGTCGACATGCACCGTGCACGATCCGCACAGGCCGATTCCGCAGCCGAACTTTGTGCCGGTGAGCTTCAGATGTTCCCTGATGACCCAGAGGAGAGGGACATCAGGCTCCACATCCACCGAATGCTGTTTCCCGTTGATTTCGAGAGATATCATATGACCTCCTTGGCGAAACAACCGCCGGTTCGTTTTTCCTGTTCCGGGAACAATGCGATGAGAATCGGGCCTTTTACCCACAGGCTACTAGAAGAAACAGCGCCTGTCAATCACTCGAAATAATCTCCCGCACAGAGTAATCCGCGCTCTGCAAAAAAACGAACAGGCCGGGAATCACGGCCTGTGTTCGCATAAAATTGGATTCGAAAGCTACTTTTTGCTCATCGCCGCAAGGACCACTTCCGGCTTCATCGGGAGCTCGCGCAGTCTGATGCCGGCCACGCTAAAGAGTGCGTTGGCGACCGCGGGCGCGATCGGCGGCACAGCCGGCTCCCCTATTCCGCCAGGTTTTTTCCTGCTTTTTACGATATGCACCTCGACCTTCGGCATTTCATTCAGCCGGAGGACAGGGTAGTCGTCGAAGTTGCCCTGCTCCACCCTTCCACCCTTGATCGTAATCGCACCGTGCAGCGCTGCCGAAAGCCCGAAGACGATCGCCGACTCCACCTGTGCGGTGATCGTCTCGGGATTGACGGTCTGGCCGCAGTCGACGGCACAGACGACCCTGTGGACGCGCAGTTCGCCCTCCTTGTTCACCGAGACCTCCGCGACCTCGGCAACATAGGTGCCGAATGACTCATGCACCGCAATGCCGCGCCCCCTTCCCTTCGTAAGGGGCCTGCCCCATCCGGCCTTCTCAGCCGCAAGGGTGAGCACGCCGAGATGGCGGGGGTGCTTTGCCAGAAGGCCCTTTCTGAATTCAAAGGGATCTTTTTGGGCAGCATTGGCAAGCTCATCAAGAAAACTTTCTACGACGAAGGCGGTATGGGAATGACCGACTGAGCGCCACCAGAGCACCGGCACGCCGATTGATGCCGTGTGCAGATCGACGAGGATGTTCGGGATCGCATAGGGGATATCCGCCGCGCCCTCGACCGATGTGTTGTCGATGCCGTCCTTCACGAGCACCTTCTCGAAGAACGTGCCGGCAACAATCGACTGTCCGACGATCGTATGCTTCCAGACGATAGGTTTTCCGGTCTTGTCGAGCCCCGCGGAGATGCTGTCATACCAGAACGGCCGGTAATAGCCTCCATGGGTATCGTCTTCACGCGTCCAGATCACCTTCACAGGAGTCTTCGCCGCCTTCGCAACATGGACCGCCTCGCTCACAAAATCGGATGCCGGGTTTGCCCGTCTGCCGAAGCCTCCGCCCAGAAACATCGTATGGATCTTCACCTGCTCGGGCTTGAGCCCGGCGATTGATGCGGCGGCATTCCGGTCGACGGTCTGGAACTGGGTCCCGACCCATATCTCGCAGGAATCAGGGCGCATATCGACCGTACAGTTAAGCGGCTCCATCGTGGCATGGGCGAGATAAGGCACGTGATACTCAGCACTGATCGTCTTCACCGCGGATGAGAGTCCCGCCTCAATATCGCCTGCCTTCTTCGCAACCTTGCCGGGGGTTTTCGATAATTTCGCATACTGATCCTTCATACCCGGAGTAGAAAGCCCTGCAGTGGGTCCTTCGTCCCATTCTATCCTGAGGGCGTCCCTGCCTGCCTTCGCCTGCCAGAAATCAGAGGCGAGTACGGCAACGCCCGAGGGGACCTGTACCACGTCCTTCACCCCGCGGACCGCCTTTGCCTTCTCCGCATCCAGGCTCTTTACCTTGCCTCCGAACACCGGCGGGCGCGCAACGACCGCTACCGACATCTCCGGAAGGAAGACATCCAGCCCGAACTTCGCTGCTCCGTTCACCTTTTCCGGCGAGTCGAGGCGGGCCGTCGGCCTGCCGATCAGTTTGAAAGCGGATGCCTTCTTGAGTTTCACGTCCTTGGGGACCGGGAGCGCAGCCGCCTTTTCGGCGAGCTGGCCATATGTGAAAAACTTGCCGCTCGTATGGACCACCTTCCCTTTTTGCGCGCGGCAGGTCTTTTTGTCGACCTTCCATGTTGCCGCTGCCGCTGCGATCAGCATCTGCCGGGCCGCGGCTCCGACCTCCCGCAGCCGGTCATACTCGCTCCACACGCTCGTACTTCCCCCGGTCATCTGCATGCCGAAGGCGGTATGGTTATATACCGCGGCGACAGGAGCTGACTCGAAGCGAATCTTTTTCCAGTCGGCCTCGAGCTCCTCGTTGACGAGCATCGGAAGGGAGGTATAGACGCCCTGGCCCATCTCGGAATGGTTCACGATGATCGTTACCGTATTATCAGGCGCAATATGGACAAAGGCATTCGGCTCGATCGCGTACGATTTTGCCTTGCTCCCCTCTTCGGCAGCACCGGCCCAGTCGATGTGCGCGCCCAGTATCAGCCCGCCTCCGACAAGCGCTCCCGTCTTCAGGAACTCGCGACGGCTCACGTTGAATATCCCGCTCATGACTTACCCCCTTTCTTCAGCGACCTCGAGGCCCTGTGGACCGCCTTGCGGATGCGCTGATACGTCCCGCACCTGCAGAGATTGCCCGAGAGGTTGTCGT
Source organism: Nitrospirota bacterium (assembly GCA_021787505.1). Taxonomy (GTDB): domain Bacteria; phylum Nitrospirota; class Thermodesulfovibrionia; order Thermodesulfovibrionales; family UBA6898; genus Sulfobium. The sequence goes on from JAJYLU010000034.1 coordinate 3,239, forward strand.
CGATCTGCGCGTCAGTCGGTTTAGGGTTAGCGGCAAGGAGCGCAGCAGCCTGCATGATCTGGCCCGACTGGCAGTATCCGCACTGGGGCACGTCTTCGGCGACCCATGCCTTCTGGACCGCTGCACCGGACCGCGTGGAGCCTACCGCCTCGATCGTCGTGATCTTCTTGCCCTGGGCATCGGCCACAGGTATCTGGCAGGAACGCTCGGCCTTTCCGTCGACATGCACCGTGCACGAGCCGCATAGGCCCTTGCCGCAGCCGAACTTCGTGCCGGTGAGTTTCAGATGCTCCCTGATGACCCAGAGAAGCGGGACATCGGCAGGAACATCCACCGAATGCTGTTTGCCGTTGATTTCGAGGGTAATCACTATTGCCTCCTTTTCCGAAACAAATGCCGGTCCTGTTTACAGTTCCGGGGATAATACGATGAGAATCGGGCCTATTACCCACAGGCTACTAGAAGAATCGGTGCCTGTCAATCGTGCGTTACTCGTCGGCAACGCCGACCTCATCCTCGATTGCATGTACAATTTCCCGACGAGATACGTCCTGAACGAATGCGCCATCAGAAAGAATATCCCTCTGGTGCACGGAAGCATCTGGGGACTGGACGGACGACTCACGTTCATAATGTCGCCCGAAACTCCCTGTCTGAGGTGTTATTTCCCCCGAGTCGCCGCCTAAGGAGGTTTCCCCGATGCTCGGCGCAACCGCGGGTGTGATCGGTACTCTCCAGGCGATGGAGGCGATGAAGTATCTCTCAGGAATCGGGAAACTCCTGAAAGGAAAACTCCTTGTCTGGTCCGGAAACGACATGAGCTTCAGGACATTCAAGGGGTTCAAAGACCCTGACTGCCCGACCTGCGGGAAGAAGTAGATCGCTGCGTTAACTCATCGGGACCTAAATGCCGGCTGAAGGATATTTCCCCTGTGCCGTGGCTTTTCACCCGGTCCCTTAATAGCTGCTGCGGGATCCGGATAGCATCCGATATCTACCCGGATCCCCGAGTGACCAAACTATTTTTTCTGCTCAAGTTCAAAAGCCTTCTTTGCTCTTTCGGCTGCAGCCTCGGCCCTCTCTGCTGCGGCTTCGGCTCTCTTTGCTGCCTCGTCAGACTTGCCGCAGCACTCCTTGGTAAGTCTCATCGCCTCTTCGGCCAGGGCCTTCGCCTCCGCCGCCTGCTTTGCGGCCCCCGACTCACTGACGACCGGCCTTGCCTCAAGCGCAGCAACCCTCGCTTCGAGTTTGCTGATCCTGTCATTGAGAGGTTCTATCTGCTGCCTGACATAGTCCTTTGAAGCACAGCCCGCGACAAATAGAATCATAAAAACGCTCCAGAAGCTTAATATTGATAAGGATCTTCGCATCACTCTCACCTCCCTTCTATATTGATCTAGTTACATACTACCGCCTAAACGCCCCCTATGCAACATCTTCATTATCCGACCAAATACCGTGCATCAACAGAGCTTCTGCATGAAATAGACGGATGTATTGATTCACAAAAGGCATAGTTACCGTATCGTCGACAATGCCGCCAGGGCCTCTTTCCGCAGAAGCGGCTCGCCGTCACCGTGCGCTATTGTCTCTAAGGGAGAAACGGCCGTCGCATCCTTCAACAGGCCGAGGGAGTGAATGGCGCTTGACTTTATCAGGAAACGCCTGTCTTTCAATTGAGCAATGAGATAGGGTACCGCGCGCGCGTCTCCGACTTTCCCCAGTGAGACAATGGAGGCCTCCCGCACAATCACCTCAGGGTCGTCCAATCCGCCGATAAGCGCATCGGCAACCCTTCGGCCGGTAAAATTTCCGAGGGCAAGGGCAAGGCTGCTCTTAACAGCAGGGCATCCCCGGTGGAAGAATATATCGGAAAAGAGCTGCAGTAAGACATCTTCCACCCGGGGAGTATGTATTTCGCCTAAAAGACGAATGCCGCGCATCTGGATTCTCCAGTCTACCTCCTTATTCCTGATCAGCTCGATAAGCGCCTCCGTTAATAGCGGGGTGTTCATTTTTTCCAGAGTAGCCTTGTTCAAAAGACGGACCTCCCAATCATCACTTTGAAGTTCGCCCAGGATGTAGCCGGATTGCGAAGCGAAGACAGGCATGCTCGCTGCAACAGATACAGCGAGGACAACAGCCGTCACTATTTTTCTATGGACGCCCACGATTTACCTCCCATAAATTCCCACTGGGTTAACTCCTCAATGTTACCACCCATATCACCTCACGGCAACAGGTACTGCACATACTTTTTATCCGGGACGCGCCGCGGGGAGATTGAGACTATAATTGAAGTATGCTCGAGATCGACGGAAGTTACGGTGAAGGTGGCGGACAGATCCTCAGGACAGCACTGAGCCTTTCCTGTCTGCTGAGAAGGCCTTGCCGGATTGTGAATATAAGGAGGGCACGTAAAAAGCCCGGCCTCATGCCGCAGCATCTTGCGTGCGTGCGCCTGCTCACCCTCATCTCTAACGCCAAAGTGAGTGGGACCGACGTCGGCTCCACGGAAATGACATTCGAACCGGGGGAACCGGTATCCGGTGATTATTTCTTCGACATAGGCACAGCAGGATCGACTTCTCTGCTCCTTCAGGCTGTCCTGCCCCCGCTAGTATTCGCCAGGGGTCCTTCCCGCATCACCCTCGTCGGCGGCACGCATGTCCCTTTCAGTCCTCCCTATCACTTCATAAGCGAGATATTTCTCCCGATGCTCGGCAGACTCGGGGTAGTAGTCAGTTCGTCGATCGAACGCCATGGCTTCTATCCCAGGGGAGGCGGGAAGATCTCCATCACGCTGCAGCCATGCAGCAAAGTAAAAGCGATATCCCTCGAAGAGCGCGGCGATATCGTGTCGGTGACCGGGATCTCGGCGGTCGGCAACCTTCCGGCAAGTATCGCGGAACGCCAGAGGAATGCTGCCGAGGCAGTCCTTGCCGGCATACCGGCGCGACCGGAGATTTCGATGAAGACCGTCATGGTCGACTCATACAGCCCGGGGACCTTTGTATTTCTCAAGGCCGAATCCCGGTGCACCTCCGGCTTTTCGTCCCTCGGGGAGCAAGGCAAGAGGGCAGAGGCGGTCGGAGAAGAGGCTGCACGGGAACTTGTCCGGCATCTCGAAACAGGGGCCTGCATCGACTCCCACCTCGCGGACCAATTGGTGATCTATCTCTGTCTGGCAGGAGGGGCCTCGAAATTCACCACTTCAAGGATATCCGGCCATCTCATGACGAACCTCTGGGTGATAAGACAGTTCCTCGATATCTCTTGCAAGGTCGAAGGGGAATTGGGAAAGCCCGGCAGGGTTGCGATTATCCCTTGACTCCTGCCGGACAAGACACATAAAATCATTGAGGGTAAATCATGGTGGGCAGTCGCAGAATCGAACTGCGGACACGAGGCTTTTCAGGCCTCTGCTCTACCGACTGAGCTAACTGCCCACGGATATACATGATACCCTTTCATTTTTTTGATTGTCAACTGATGAAAGACTCTCTGACAAGAAAGGCAGGCGATTATTTCCCCGCCGTTGTTTCGGGGATACTTGTCGTATTGTCTTTTCCGCTCTTCGACTACTATCCGCTCGCATGGGTCGCCTTTGTCCCGCTCCTTCTGTCGCTCTGGGGAAAAGATTCGAAAAAGGCCTTCGTCGCCGGATATGTCTTCGGGCTTGTCTATTTCGTAGGCACGCTTTACTGGATATATTATTCGATAAACCATTACGGCGGATTTTCTTTCCCGGCGAGCCTTTCGCTCGTGGTCCTGCTCTGCCTTTACCTGAGTCTCTATCCTGCGATCTTCTCGTTTCTTTTCATAAAAATGATCAGGAAAACGGAACTGCCCGCGCTTTTGATTGCGCCGGTACTATGGGTCGTCCTCGAGTTCGCCCGTTCTTATGCCCTGACCGGATTCCCCTGGTCGAGCATCGGCTACAGCCAGTACCGGTTCCTGCATATGATACAGGTCGCGGACATCACCGGCATCTACGGGATATCATTTCTTGTCCTGGCGGTCAACGGAGCGCTTGCCGACCTTTTCCTCCTCAGGAAACGCACTGGCGAGATGCCGCTCTTTCCCATCTCTTATACGGTCGTCGGTCTGTCCGTCCTGCTTCTGGCGGTCATCGCATCATTGGGATACGGTCACTGGCGGCTCAACCAGGAAAGGAGCGGAAAGCTCATCAACGTAAGCCTTGTCCAGGGTGATATCGAACAGGACAAAAAATGGGAGCCGGCCTATCAGAACGAGGTGCTCGAAACCTATTTCAGCCTCTCCCGGAAGGCCGCCGGACCATCAGTTCAGATGATCGTCTGGCCCGAGACGGCGCTGCCGTTCATATTCGATTTTGACAAGGCGAACACGGAGAGGCTCATCCGGTTCGAGCAGGAACTGGGCTCCGACCTGCTCTTCGGGACCATTCTCGTCAAGGATCAGTCCCGCAGCAAGACGCTGCTATCGAACAGCGCCGTCCTCCTCGACAGGGAAGGGAAAAACATCTATGAATATGATAAAATACATCTGGTACCATTTGGCGAATATGTTCCCCTCAGAAGCGTTCTTTTTTTTGTTGACAAGCTGGTCACGGGAATCGGGGACTACGTGCCGGGCAGACAATACATCAGGGCCGATACCGAATTCGGCAGCTTCGCCACGCTGATCTGCTACGAGATCATCTTCCCCGGACTGGTGAGGAAGTTTTATACGACGGGCGGTGATTTTATCGTGAATATCACCAATGACGCGTGGTTCGGCAGAACCTCCGCCCCGTATCAGCATTTCAGTATGGCGGTATTCCGCGCCATCGAAAACAGAAAGCCGGTCGTCCGGTGCGCTAATACCGGCATTTCGGGATTCATAGACAGCAACGGAAAGATCCTGTCGGAGACGCCTCTCTTCAAGAGGCTCGTTCTGCCGGGTACCGTTAAGACGGACGAGACATTGTCCTTTTATACGAAATACGGAGACCTTTTTTCGTATCTCTGCATCGTGTTGTCAATCGTACTTTCTCTTAACATCAAATTTTGGAGGTAACTATGATAGTCCAGACGGAACTGAAAGAAGAGCTTGTATCCCTGAGGGCCAAGACCGATGCGCTCCGAGGTTATCTTTGATGTCGCAAAGAAAAAAGAGGCGATAGAGAAGATCACCGGGGACCTCTCCAGGGAGGAAGTCTGGTCGTCCCCCGAAAAGTCAAAAGAACTCTTCAAGGAAAAAGCCCGTCTCGAAGGCACGGTGGCGCCTTTCGAGGCGATCGAAAACAGGCTGGCCTATGTCGAAGAATCGATAGGGATCCTTGAAGAGGAAGGCGGCGACGTCTTTTTCAAGGAGCTCAGGAAAGAGCTTGAGTCGGTCCGCGAGGAGATCGAAAAAATCGAACTACAGAATCTCCTCTCCGGTGAACTCGACAAAAGCAACGCTATCCTCACGATCCATCCGGGAGCAGGGGGCACGGAGAGCCAGGACTGGGCCCAGATACTCATGCGGATGTATCTGAGATGGGCCGAGCGAAGCGGGTATGAGGCGAAGATCGTCGATCTCCAGCCCGGCGATGAAGCAGGCATAAAGGGCGCGACGATCACCTTCAGCGGCGACTACGCGTACGGTTACCTGAGCTGCGAGGCGGGCGTCCACAGGCTGGTGAGGATCTCTCCCTTCGACGCTAACAAGCGGCGGCATACCTCCTTTGCCGCAGTCATCGTCTATCCGGAGGTCGAGGGCGACATCGATATCGAGATCCGGGACGAAGATATCAAGATGGACACTTACCGTGCCTCCGGGGCCGGGGGGCAGCACGTGAACAAGACCTCGTCCGCGGTACGTTTAACGCACTTGCCCACCGGCGTTATCGTCGCCTGCCAGAACGAACGTTCCCAGCACAAGAACAAGGCGGTCGCGATGAAGATATTGAAGGCCCGTCTGTACGACCTCCAGGTGAAGGCCAAGGAAAAGAAGATGGAAGACCTCGTGGGCGACAAGAAGGGCATCGCCTGGGGGAGCCAGATCAGATCGTACGTACTGCAGCCATACCGCCTCGTGAAGGACCATCGCACCGGGGTAGAGGTGGGAGATGTCGATTCCGTCCTGGACGGTGGCATCGACCGGTTCATAAAGGAGTACCTCAAGACAAAGGCGGGCAAGGCCAATTCTGCAGGCGGAGGGAACTGAGATGATCAAGGAAGCGATAGGCCTGCTCGTCGGCGGCATCGACCTTTCCGAAGCGGAGATGGCCGAATGCATGAAGGAGATCATGGAGGGCAGGGCCGCCGACGCGCAGATCGGCGCCTTCCTCACCGCCCTGAGACTGAAGGGCGAGACCGTCGACGAAATAACCGGCGCCGCCAGGATCATGCGGGAGAAGGCCGCACGGATAAAAGCGCCCGAGGGGGTCCTTGACACCTGCGGTACGGGTGGCGACATGGCCCATACGTTTAATATCTCGACGGTGACCGCCTTTGTGGTGGCGGCCGCGGGGGTGCCGGTCGCCAAGCACGGAAACAGGGCGGTATCGAGCAAGTCGGGCAGCGCGGATGTGCTCGAGGCGCTCGGGATCAGGATAGACCTGCCGCCGGAAAAGGTCGAACAATGCCTCTTCGAGA
>JAJYLU010000035.1 GCA_021787505.1 Nitrospirota bacterium
CAATCTAGGAGGCAGATCATGAGTTATCTTGGAATAGAGTTCAGCGAATTGCGGATTGCAGTCTTCGATTTCACCGGGTGCGAAGGCTGCGAGCTCCAGCTTGCCAATAAGGAAGAGACGCTGGCCGACTTTCTGCGCGTCCTTAAGATCATAAATTTCCGCGAGGTGTCTTCCGCCGGGGGTAGCGACTATGATATAGCCCTGATCGAAGGTGCCATCTCACGCTCGGACGAGATAGAACGGATTAGCTCCATTCGTGCCAGGGCCAAGGTATTGGTGGCGCTCGGCAGCTGCGCCTGTTTCGGGGGCGTGAACAAACTCAAGAACGCGTACGATCTGGATGAGACGAACCGGGAAGTGTACGGGGACGACCCTAAGGAGACGCTCCCGGTGCGACCGATCAGGGAAGTTGTCACGGTCGATCTGGAAATCCCCGGTTGCCCGGTGTCCAAGGCAGAGGTGGAACATATTGTGCAGCACCTGATATTGGGTATCCCCTATCAGTTCCCGGTTTACCCTGTCTGCCTCGAATGCAAACAGCGCTACACGGTATGCCGGTTCGAGCACGGGCAGGTCTGCCTCGGCCCGATCACACGGGGCGGTTGTGATGCGCCCTGCCCCGCGGGAGGATTGGGCTGTTGGGGATGCCGCGGACCGGCCGCGGACGCAAATTTGGAGGAATTCTTCGCGCTCGCCAGGGCCAGGGGCTTCAGCGACCGCGAGGTTTCCGAACGGATGAACTTCTTTGGCGCCTTTGAGGTGAGGAAATGAAAATAGATCTTAATGCAGACGTCCACCACCTGACCCGTGTCGAAGGACACGGCAACATACGCATCGTGATCAAAGATGGCGAGGTCAAGGAGGCGCGCTGGGATGTGGTGGAGACGCCCCGATTTTTCGAAGTGATGCTCAAGGGGAAGCACTACTCCACGGCCGGCATCCTAACGGCCCGGATCTGCGGAATCTGTTCGATCGGGCACTGCCTTGCGAGCCTGCGCGCCAGCGAAGACGCAATGGGTGTGACCATCCCGGAGGCTGCCGCCAGGCTGCGCCTGCTCGCCAAGCACGGCGAAACCCTTCAGAGTCACTGGCTGCACCTGTTCTTCCTGGCCGCCCCCGACTTTCTCGGCCTGCCGAGCGCGCTGCCGCTGCTTGAAACCAATCCCGAGGTCGTGCAACTGGCGCAGCTGCTCAAGGGTCGGGGAAACAAGATCTGCGACGTGGTCGCCGGCCGCGCCACACACCCGGTGTCGCTGCAGGTCGGCGGCGTTGCCAGAATGCCGGAGAGAGATAAGCTCCTTGCGCTGCGCGACGACCTCCAACGGTCGTTCGAGGATATCGGGAAGACGGCGGAGCTTCTGCGCACCTTCCAGATCCCTGCCTTCGAACGCGAGACCGAATTCGTGGCGCTCAAGGGCGAGACGGAGTATCCGTGGATCGGCGGCCGTCTGGTCTCCACGGACGGTGTGGAGCGTACAGAACATGCCTACCGGGAGATGACGAACGAATATGTGGATAGGGACAACACCACCAAGTGGTGCCGGCTATCCCGTCCCTCGTTCGCCGTGGGCGCGCTCGCTCGCTACAACAACAATCGCCGGTTCCTGCATCCCGATGCCGCCAGGGCAGCCGCGGACTTCGGGCTTTTGTCTGTCTGCCACAACCCGTTCATGAACAATGTCGCCCAACTGGTGGAGTGCATCCACGTGACGCACGACTCGATTAGGCTGATCGATGAGCTGGTCGCGGACGAGAAGGCCCCGACGATGGTGGACGTTACACCCCGGGCAGGTGAGGGAGTGGGCGCCGTCGAGGTGCCACGCGGAATCCTCTATCATCATTACGAGTACGACGAGGAAGGCTACGTGGTGCGGGCCAACTGTGTGATACCGACGACTCAGAACAATGCGAACATCCATCTCGACCTGCCGGCGCTGGCGAAGCAGTCTGCCGTCGAATGCATGACCGACGAACAGCTCACGCTGCTTTGCTCCATGCTGGTGCGTGCATACGATCCTTGCATATCGTGCTCGGTACACTGATTCCCACGATCTACAAGGGGAGAAGATGGAAGACTTTCATTGGTGAAAGGGGACATAATGCAGAAGAGGATTCAAAAACAGTGATTGCATAAGGAAAGGAGACGATATGCCGGTAGCCGATTATAATATCTATTGTGAGATGCTCGAAAGGGCACGAAAGGGACACTATGCCTATCCGGCCGTCAACGTTACGTCGCTCACGAGCGCAAATGCTGTGCTCAAAGGGCTTGCCGAGAGTAAAAGTGATGGTATCATTCAGGTCTCGACAGGCGGGGGAGCTTTTGCCTCGGGGACATCGGTCAAGGACATGGCCCTTGGCGCAATCTCTATCGCGGAACACGTCCATCGCGCGGCTGAACGCTACCCCATCTATGTTGCCCTCCACACTGACCACTGCCAGGCGGACAAGCTCGACAAGCTCGTCATCCCGCTTGTTGAAGAGACCGAACGGCGGAGGGCCGTGGGCAGACCGAACCTTTTCAACAGCCATATGTTCGACGGAAGCGCCCTGCCGCTCAGGGAGAACCTGGATATTGCCGTCAAACTCCTTGAGCGGTTCCGGAAGAATGAGCTCATCCTCGAAATCGAGGCGGATGTGGTCGGCGGGGAGGAGGACGGAGTGAAGGGTGAGGCAGGCGCCAAGCTCTACACCACCCCCGAAGACACGCTTGAAGTTGCGCGCCGTTTGAACTCCATCAGCGGCGCACGGTATCTGCTTGCCGCGACCTTCGGCAACGTGCATGGCGTGTACAAACCTGGCCATGTGAAGCTGAAACCTTCGATACTTAGGGACTGCCAGGACGCGGTCGTCAAACAGTACGGGGAGGAGTCCCGGTTCTATCTCGTTTTCCACGGCGGATCGGGTTCGGAACTGCGTGATATCCATGAGGCGCTTGATTACGGCGTCGTCAAGATGAATCTCGACACAGACACTCAGTATGCCTTCACGCGGCCGATCGTGCAACATATGTTCAAAAACTATGACGGCGTGCTCAGGGTCGACGGAGAGGTTGGGGACAAGAAGGCCTACGATCCCCGCACGTATCTGACCCTGGCGGAATCCGGTATGGCAGAGCGGGTAAAGAAGGCAGTGACTGAACTAAAGGGCATCGGGACAACGATGTTCAAGGCATAATAGTAGGCGTTATGGAACAGGCAAGCGATCTCAATGAGATCAAGAAGTACCTCGACGCCGGTATTGAGCCGCCCCGCTTTGAGATGGCCGGTCCGAGGGAGAAGTTATTCTTCGACCCGGCCGCGCTCAGCTGCGGCATTGTCACCTGCGGCGGCCTTTGTCCTGGGCTGAACGACGTGATCCGGTCAATCGTCATGAGCCTCCATCACCACTGCGGGGTCCGGACGACCTTTGGCTTCGAGACTGCAGTCTCGGAGGCGAAGCGGGCAACCTGTGCCGCGGATGCCGAAGCAACCGGCGCACGCAACGGAATAGGACTGGTTAAACTCATGGGCCGCGACTCCGGTTTTATTGCTGCCTTCTCAGTTTTGGTGGACAACCAGGTGAACTTCTGTCTTATACCGGAGGTCTCTTTCACGATCGATGGTTTTCTTTCAGCCCTGAAGCAGCGGCTCGAACATCGGGGCCACGCCGTGATTGTTGTTGCTGAAGGAGCAGGCCAGGAGCTTTTCGAGGCGACGGGTGAACTGGACGCCTCCGGCAACGTCAAATACGGCGATATCGGAATTTTGCTCCGTGACCGCATTAAGGAATATTTCAAAAAGATGGGCATAGAGATCAGCCTCAAGTATATAGATCCCAGCTATACTATCAGGAGTCAGGCGGCAATCCCACATGACTCGGCCTTCTGCCTGCTGCTTGGACATAATGCCGTGCACGCGGGGATGGCCGGCAGGACCGGCATGATCGTAGGCTTCTGGAACCATCAGTTCACGCATGTGCCGATCCCGCTCGCCGTATCACAGCGCAAGAAGATCGATCCTGAAGGATGGATATGGAGCAGCGTCCTCGCCTCAACCGGACAGCCGGCGGTGATGAGGTGATAAGATGAGAAAAGGAGAAAATGCATTATGACGTTACCTCGCAATAAGACGAAGATCGTGGGGGACATCGCCGTACTAACGGAAGGGCCTTCCTCGAAGCATCCCGAGGCGAACCATCGCATGGAGATCATCGAACTCGGGCGTGAGCAGGGCAGGAGGTGAACATGAGCCAGGGTATCTACATCACAAGTGGCGAGCCACGGAGCGGCAAGTCAGTCGTTGTCCTTGGCATCATGGAGATGCTTACCGGTCATGGTGGAAAGGTAGGGTTCTTCCGTCCCGTTGTCCTGGATGCGCAGAAGCCGGACAACATAACAAATCTCATTATAAGTCGTTATGATCTGAAGATCCCATATGAGATGCTGTACGGCTGCACCTATGACGTCGCCAGGGACATGCTTATCGGGGACAGGGACGAGGACTTCCTGAAACTGATCATGGAGAAGTATAAGGCACTGGAAAAAGAATGCGACCTTATCGTCTGCGCAGGATCTGATTTTAAGGGTCCTGCCGCGACCCTGGAATTTGACTTCAATGCCAAGATAGCAAACAATCTTGGGTGCGTGGTGCTGCCGGTTGTGAACGGATACGGCAGAGATGCCATGCAGGTGGTGAACGCTGCTCGGGGCCTTCTTGAATCGCTTGAAGAGCGGAAATGCGATATCCTCGCCTTTGTTGCGAATCGGGTGCAGTCTTCGCTTGTGGATGAAGTCGCCGGAGGGCTGAAACGGGTAATGCCGGGGGGCGTCCCGTCGTATGTAATGCCCGAAGTCCCGATCCTCGAGAAACCGACGGTAGGGGAGATAGCCGCCACTCTCGGTGCCGAACGTCTGAGGGGGCATGAGGACAGCTTCAACCGGGAGGTGAAGAATTTCAAGGTCGCGGCCATGGAACTTCCCCACTATCTCGAGCATATAGAAAATGGAAGTATTATCATAACACCCGGTGACCGCTCGGATATCATTATCGGCAGTCTTCTGGCCGGGGCGTCGCACGCCTATCCGCATATCGCCGGCATACTTTTGACCGGCGGACTGAAGCCTGCGCCGCAGGTCGAACGCCTGATCAAGGGACTCGGAGAGTCGGTGCCTGTGATCGCCGTGCTTACTGACACCTATACGACCGCCCGGAATGTGAGTTCCCTCGAAGGCGAGCTCTCTCCTGACAATACGCGGAAGATCGCTGCAGCTCTTGGCATTGTCGAGGCGAGGGTGAATTCCACCGAGCTCATAGGCCGCCTCGCAACGGCCCGTTCCGGAAGGGTGACGCCGCTTATGTTCGAATACGAGATCATCCAGAGAGCGAAGTCCGACCGCAGACATATTGTTCTTCCCGAAGGCACGGAAGAGAGGATCCTCCGCGCTGCAGAAATCCTCAGAATGCGCAAGGTGGTTGATATCACCCTCCTTGGCAATGAGGAGGAGATCAGGCAGAAAGCTGCGGCGCTCGGAATATCCCTTTCAGACATGAACATGATCGATCCCATGACATCGGCCCGCCGCACCACCTATGCGGATGCCTACTACGAACTCCGTAAGCACAAGGGTATTTCTCAGCAGATGGCATTTGATACCATCGCAGATGTAAGTTACTTCGGCACCATGATGGTCCATTTCGAGGAAGCAGACGGAATGGTTTCGGGATCTGTCCATACGACCCAACATACCATCCGGCCTGCGTTCGAGATAATCAAGACCAGGCCTGGATGTTCGATCGTCTCGAGTGTCTTCCTTATGTGTCTCTCTGACCACGTGCTCGTTTTCGGGGATTGCGCGGTCAACCCTGATCCAAACCCGGAGCAACTGGCGGACATCGCGATCAGCTCTGCGGAGACCGCCCTCATGTTCGGCATCGATCCCCTTATCGCGATGCTCAGTTATTCCACCGGCGAATCAGGAAAGGGTGCCGAAGTGGACAAGGTGCGGGAGGCTGTGAAGATCGCGAAGGGCCGCCGTCCTGATCTGAAAATCGAAGGGCCTATACAGTATGATGCGGCGGTCGACGCCGGTGTGGCGAAGACAAAGCTTCCGGGAAGCGAGGTCGCCGGGCATGCGACAGTATTCATCTTCCCGGACCTTAACACCGGCAACAATACCTATAAGGCTGTCCAGCGTTCTGCCAATGCTGTTGCAGTAGGCCCGGTCCTTCAGGGGCTCAATAAACCGGTGAACGACCTCAGCCGCGGCTGCACCGTGACCGACATCGTCAATACCGTTGCGATTACCGCTATTCAGGCCCAATCCAAAGGAGGCCCTGCATGAGGGTCATCGTAGTCAACTCGGGAAGCTCCTCGATCAAATACGAGGCGTTCGAACTCGAAGGCCTCTCGGCCGCCGCAAAGGGGTTGCTGGAGCGCATAGGCACACAGGACAGCAGGCTGAAGCACCGTTGGCTCTCCCCCTCCGGCGGGTGGGAGGAGATCGTTGAGACACGCCCGGTTGCTGACCACCGCGAAGGTTTGTCCTTTATCCTTGAGGTCAGCAGCAGGGCACGCTCCGGCAGCGCTCCTCCTGAGATCTTCGCTGTTGGCCACCGTGTGGTGCACGGCGGCGAGAAATTCAGGGAGCCCGCGATCATCGATGACGCGGCTCTCGGGACGATAGAGGAGCTTATCCCGCTGGCCCCGCTCCACAATCCGGCCAATGTTGCGGGCATCAAGGTGATGCGCGAACTCCTGCCCCATGTCCCTCAGGTCGCGATATTCGACACGGCCTTCCATCAGACCATGCCGCCGAGGGCCTTTCACTACGCGTTGCCGTACGACTTCTATCAGTCATACGGCGTCCGTCGCTACGGGTTCCACGGAAGTTCCCACTGCTACGTGGCGAAGGAGGCGGCGCGCCATCTCGGTGTACGTCAGGAACATCTGAACCTGATTACGCTGCATCTCGGCAACGGTGCGAGCGCTACGGCCATAGAGAAAGGAAAGAGCGTCGACACCTCCATGGGTATGACGCCGCTGGAAGGGCTGGTTATGGGAACACGCTGCGGAGATCTGGACCCGGCCGTGCACTTCTACGTGCAGAAAAGGACAGGCAGGCCCTTCCAAGAGATAGAGGGCATTCTGAACAAGGAGAGCGGACTAAAAGGCATCTGCGGCGTCAACGACATGCGGGAGATCGAGAGCCGCGCCGACGGGGGAAATGCACGGGCGGAACTCGCCGTCGATATGTTCTGCTATCGCGTCAGGAAATACATCGGCGCATATTTCGCAGTCCTCGGCTCGGTGGATGCAGTCATCTTCACGGGCGGCATCGGCGAAAATTCAGCTGTTGTCCGGGCCAGGTCCTGTGAAGGGCTGTCGGCCCTCGGCATAGCCCTTGATGAACAGAGGAATAAAGTGATTGCCGGAGGCATCGCCGAGATACAGGCTGAGGAAGGCAGGGTGAAGATACTCGTTATACCGACCGATGAGGAGCGCGAGATCGCGCAGCAGACCGTTGATACTATCGAGAGGGTGAAAGGTCGGGACCGATGACAGACGCACGGGTTGTCGCAATCATTTCAAGAATGCATGATAGATAGAAGGAGGTAACATCATGAAAATTCTGACCGCACCGAGAATGGAGCGCTGCATCGGCTGCCATTCGTGCTCGCTCGCCTGTGCGCGGCTTGTGCATAAGCGCCTGTCCTGGGACACGGCGGGGATCCGCATCAGGTCCTCGGGGGGGCTCTCGACAGGGTTCGAGGCGCGGCTCTGTCTGGCCTGCGACCCTGCGCCCTGCGTAACGGCCTGTCCGACCGGCGCGTATTCCCAGAGGAAGGGCGGGGGGGTAGTGGTGAGAAAGAAGCTCTGCATCCGCTGCGGGGCCTGCGCAAAGGCATGTCCTGTGGATGCGATCTATCTCGATGCAACCGGAGAGCCTTTTGTCTGCATCCACTGCGGCAGGTGCGTGCCCTTCTGTCCCCATGACTGTCTGGAACACACCGAGTCTTCAAGGGGGGCAGCGACTGAGGAAAAAGAAGCGGCAGCTGCCGGGGAGGTTGAGTCATGATAAGGGAATATTTCAGAGTACTCATGGTCGATCTTTCGGCCGGGCGGAGTACCATTACGGAAATCGACGGCAGGAATACGGTGGCGGGCGGAAGCGGTCTGGCAGCGCTGCTCTTCAAAAAATATGGCGTCCTCGATAAGCCGTGGAATGAACCCGGGCAGCCTCTCATCTTCGCCATCGGTCCGCTGACAGGATACTTTCCGCTTATGAGCAAGACCGTCTGCGCCTTCAAGTCTCCCTACCACGATCAATTCGCCGAGAGCCACGCAGGAGGACGCTCAGCCCTGTCCATGCGTTTTGCAGACTTTGATGCCATCGTGATCACCGGCAGGGCAAAGACGCCATCCGCCCTCATCGTAGGGTCCCGGCATATCGAAATTAAAGATGTCCACTATCTGTGGGGTACTGACCTGTATGCTGCTGGAAAGTTCCTGCGGCGCATGCTCCCCGGCTCAGGCCACCGGACGATCCTCAGGATTGGTCCAGCGGGGGAGCGGCAGTCTCCTATGGCCTGCATCAACGCCGACAGCTATCGCCACTTCGGGAGGCTCGGCGCCGGGGCAGTGATGGGCTCAAAGAACCTGAAGGCCATCATGATCCACGGCGACAGCCCGTTCCTGCTCCCGGAGGGCAAAGACTATGTCACGGTCTTTGATAAAGTCTATAAGGACATGACCGACACCGACATGATGAGCAAATATCATAACCTCGGCACTCCCGGCAACGTCAGGGTCATGAATGACCTGAAGGCCCTGCCGATCAGGAACCTCCAGACAACCGCCGACCCTGCGACCGAGGGCATCACCGGCGAGCGGTTCGCGGAGGTCGCGCTCCTCAGAAACGCGGCCTGCGCCGGATGCCCTGTGGGCTGCATCCATATTGGTTTTGTGAGAGAACGCTTCCGGGAAGAGAACCGCTACATCTATCGTCAGATCTCCTACGACCATGAACTTATTTTCGCTGTCGGTTCCATGCTGGGAGTCATGGACTGCTTCGAGGTGCTGAAGCTTATCGATGTGGCCGAAAAGATGGGGCTCGATGTGATGTCTCCTGGGGTCGCGCTGGCATGGGCCACAGAGGCGCTCGCCAAGGGCATCATTACCGAAAAAGAGACCCTTGTTCCCCTTGCATTCGGCAACTCGGCTTCGTACCTGGCGGCCCTTCAGCACATGGCCTACGGGACAAATGAGTTTTACGAGCTTCTGTCCCAGGGCACGGCGAAAGCGGCGGAACGCTATGGCGGAGGTGATTTCGCCTGCGTACTCGGGCAGGAGATGGGGGGTTATGCGACGGGTGAGGCGTTCTTTGTTTCCCAGGCCCTCGGCTTCCGCCACTCGCATCTTGATTCCGGAGGCTACTCCTATGACCAGAAGCCGAAGGGCAAGAATGTTGAGGATGCAGTGAAGTTTCTGGTCAAAGATGAGAAGGGAAGGGTCTTTCTCACTTCGATGGTCGCGTGTCTGTTTGCGCGGGGAGTTTATACGGATGAGGTACTAGGCAATTGCCTCAGGAGCGTCGGCTACGGGACCCTGGCGGACAATATGGACACGGTTGCGGGCGAGATCCAGAGACTGAGGTGGAAACTGCGCCTCCGGTCGGGGTTCAGACCGGAAAATGTCTCGATACCGAAACGGTTCACCGAGGTTACGACCTGGAAAGGACAGATCGACGGCGCCTTCCTCGCCGGTCTGAAGGACCAATATGCGATGGCCATCCGGGCACTTGCCGGGCCGGAGACGGAGAAGGCGGA
>JAJYLU010000036.1 GCA_021787505.1 Nitrospirota bacterium
CGGGAGAGTGCTGACAGGGGAAAGGAGTTTATCTTCTCGTTTCCGCATCCGGTCGGCGGGATCACCCTTGTCGGTGGAAGCTACAAAGTGCAAAGAGAGAATTTCAGGGGCACGGAAATAGCAACCTATTTCCTTCCCGAGGATGCCGGACTCGCGAATAAATACATCGAGTACGCCAAGAAATACCTCGGGATGTATAATGACCTGATCGGGCGATACCGCTACAAAAGGTTTTCGATTGTAGAGAACGTTCTGCCGACGGGTTATTCTTTTCCGACGTACACGCTCCTTGGCCGTGAGGTGGTGAGACTGCCGTTTATCCTGGAGACCTCGCTCGGACATGAGATACTTCACCAGTGGCTCGGCAATATGGTGTATGTCGACTATAAGGGAGGAAACTGGTCCGAGGGCCTGACCACTTACCTCGCAGACGAGAGGTTCGAAGAGCTGAAAGGCGAAGGATGGGACTACCGGAAGCAGATCCTGATATCTTTTGACAGTTACGTGAATGCCGACAACGACTTTCCGCTGAACGCGTTTACGAGCCGGATGGATTCCGCCTCCAGGTCGATCGGATATGGAAAGTGTGCGATGGTATTCCATATGCTCAGGATGAGCATCGGTGATCAGAAGTTTTTCGATGCGGTCAGGGCCTTTGTCGAAAAGAACAGCTTCCGGCGCGCTTCGTGGATGGACATCAAGGCTGCCTTCGAGACGGTTACGGGCAAGGACCTTTCATGGTACTTCAAACAATGGCTGGAAGAAAAGGGCGGGCTGCAGATCGTGGTGAATAATGCGGCGCTGTCTTACAGGGGATCAACAGCGGTAGTCTCTTTCGAACTGGAACAAAAGGGAAAGGATTTTAAGTTTCTTCTCCCGGTTGCGGTAAAAACGAAGGAAGGAGAAACAAGTAAGACCTTCGAGATAGAGAAGAAAAAGACGCGGCTTGAGATCGAAACGAAAGGGTCACCCACGGAACTGGTCATCGACGGCAATTACGACCTGTTCAGAGGGCTGTCGGCGAAAGAATTTCCGCCGGTGATATCGCGGCTTCTAGGCGATCCCAAAAAGATTGTCGTGATGCGGGAAGGGAAGAGGGACGGGTCTTCGGCGGTTTCCGAGTACCTGAAAAGTGAGGGATTTGCGCAGAAGAAGGAGCATGAGGTTTCCTACGACGACCTTAAGACTTCGTCCTTATTGATCTTCGGCTCCGACAGCCCTCTGGCGGAAAGCCTCTACGGCAAGGGCGCCAGGAACGATCAGGATTTTGTGCTCGTTACGCATGAAAATCCGTATAACCCGAAAGGGGTGATCGCGGTTGTCGACGGTCCAGCCTCAGAGGACATGGTAGGGTATCTCCGGAGGATGATGCACTACGGTAAATACAGCAGGATATCATTCAAGGGAGGGAGAAACACCTTGAAAGACATAGATGCGAGCGCCAGAGGGATGACCCGGAAAGTCGCGGGCGAAGTTCACGGGGTCGAGATAGCCCGCCTGATCGATATGCCCGGTGCGATCGACAAGGCTGCCGGAAAGAAGATCGTATACGTGGGAGAACAGCATGATAATTTCGCACACCACCGAGTTGAATATGAGGTAATCCGTAAACTGCGCGAGAGGGGCAATAAGATCGCCATCGGGATGGAGATGTTCCAGAAGCCGTTCCAGAAGGCGCTCGACGATTACATCTCGGGCGCCATCGATGAGCGGGAGTTCCTGAAAAAATCGGAATATTTTAAACAGTGGGGATTCGACTATACCCTCTATCGCGAGATCCTGCTCTATGCCAGACAGTACAAGATACCCGTCATTGCACTAAATATCAGAAGAGCGATTGTATCGAAGGTCTTCAAGGAGGGGCTTTATGCTCTTACACCGGAAGAGAGAAAAGAGATCCCGGAAGATATGGATCTTTCCGATCTTCAGTATAAGGCAAGGTTGAAGCAGTTCTTCGAAGTTCACAAAGGCGCAGAGAGCAGCAACTTCGATTTTTTCTACCAGGCGCAGGTCCTCTGGGATGAATCGATGGCGCACAATCTGGCGGCGTACATGAAAAAGGACCCTGGCTATCAGGTAGTGGTCGTGGCGGGAATGGGCCATCTCGCCTTTGGTTCGGGCATCCCCAAGCGGGCGTACAGACTTAACGGCCAGGAATATTCAATCATTCTGAATGATGGCGATATCGAAAAAAATATCTCTGATTTTGTCCTTTTCCCCTCTCCGATCAAGCCGCCCGAGACGCCTAAACTCGGCGTGATTCTGAAGGAGGAAAAAGACATGGTTGCGATTGAGGCGCTTGCACCCGGCGGCGTGGCGGAGCAGGCGGGACTCAGGAAGGGCGACCGGATTTTGGCGATGGACAATACGAAGATAGAAAGCGCAGACGACGTTAGGATATTTCTGCTGTACAAAAAAACCGGGGATACGGTCACGGTCAGGGTGCTGCGGCAGAGGTTTCTATTCGGACCGGTGGAGAAGGAGATTCGGGTAACCTTGTGAGTCGGTGATGCAAGAAAGCAATAAAAAAAGGGCTCCTAACGAGCCCTTTTTGTGTCAATAGAATAACCGGCTTTAATTATTTGCCGGCCGGAGCAGGAGCCGGAGCAGGAGCCGGAGCTTCCGCAGGCTTCTCGCCGCCCGGAGCCGGAGCAGGTGCCTGTTCAGGCGCAGGAGCCGGTGCGGGCGCGGGGGCCGGTGCAGGGGCTTCCTCCTTCTTCTGGCATCCTATCGTCAGCGCCAAAGAAAGAACCATTATCAGTGTAAGCATTATCGCCAAGAGTTTCTTCATCGTTCTACACACCTCCTTTCATACGTAAGATAAAGTCAATTCGCTGAACTGGAATCTTGCATATTATATATTATAAAGAAAAATACTGCTTGTCTATTTTTTCCGGCCGGAAAGAATCCAGCCGACGAGCGATATATCGGAAATAATTCAAATGCACATCCCATGCCACAGAAATTCAGTCCAATTTACCGCGCACCGCCCCCCAATACATTCCCTTTTGAGAAACCCGTTTCCTAATAAGGGAAAAAAGTTCCCGTCGCTCCTCCTGGTTTTGCCTGCGCCTGCCCGGCCCATTTTCTTGTCTATCCTCCAGCCCGCAGGGTATAATGCGTAATGATTGCGGTATTGACGATCGCAGGGTCTGATCCATCGGGTGGAGCGGGTATTCAACAGGACCTTAAGGTCTTCCGGTCCTTTGGGACATATGGCCTGTCCGTGATTTCTTCGCTGACCGCGCAGAGCTCCGCCGGCGTGGCAGGCGTCATGGCTGTGCCGGGAAAGTTTGTGACGAAACAACTCGCAGTCGTTGTCGCCGATATCATGCCCGATGCCATTAAGACAGGCATGCTTTACAGTGAGGAGAACGTGAATGCCGTTGCCGCGGCCATCAGGAGGTTTTCTCTTCCGAACGTTGTGGTGGATCCGGTGATTTGTTCTTCAACGGGCAGAAGCCTCTGCATGGGAAACGTACCCGGTGCGATGAAAAAGAAATTGCTGCCGCTCTGCGCGGTGGTGACGCCGAATATCCACGAGGCGTCTATACTGAGCGGTGTACAGATCAGGACACTGAGGGACATGGAAAAGGCGGCGGTGAAGCTGGCGCATCTCGGCGCCGGAAGTGTAATCATCACCGGTGGACATCTCGAAGCAGCGGCAACCGATCTCGTCTATGACGGCAGTTTTCATTATCTGAAGGGCAGAAAGATTTCCGGCGAATATCACGGAACGGGCTGCACCTTTTCGGCCGCGCTCGCCTCGCTGCTGGCGAAAGGGGAGAGCGTTTCAAATGCGGCGTTGAAGGCCAAAAAATTTATGGGCGGCGCCTTCAGGAAAACCTTTAGCCCGGGGACGGGCATGAGACTTTTCGATATATAATGCGACCGCGGGAGTGAGTGAAGGCAGAAATGCTATAATCACCGCGGTTTTTTCCTCAGAATGGAGTAGACTTCCCGGCCGTGGGTAATTAATAATAAAAGATGTCCAAAACAAAGACTTATTATCAGTGCCAGTCATGCGGCCACGCGAGCCCGAAGTGGCTGGGCAAATGCCCGGACTGCGGGAGCTGGAACAGTTTTGTCGAGGAAAAGTCCGTCCCCCAGGGTCGCCGTACCTCCGGCATCGATACGTTGGGCAAGACGGCGCCTGTTGCACTTGGCGCCATCGACACTGTTTCTGAAAGCAGGACGCCTACGGGTCTCCAGGAATTCGACCGGGTCCTTGGAGGTGGAGTGGTGCCGGGGTCCGTGGTCTTGGTCGGCGGGGACCCCGGCATAGGGAAATCTACACTCCTCCTGCAGACCTTCTCCGGCCTCTCGAAAAAATCCGGAAAATTGCTCTATGTCTCTGGTGAAGAGTCCCCAAGACAGATCAAGATGAGGGCGGACAGGCTTGCCGTAAACGCCGACAACATCATCCTGCTGCCCGAGACGTCCCTGGAAGGAATTCTCGACGCGGCGGCAAAGCTTTCTCCCGAGGCGATGGTCGTGGACTCGATCCAGACTGTCTACACCCAGGATATGCTCTCAGCGCCGGGATCGGTCGGACAGGTCCGGGAATGCTCGGCTAAGCTCATGCTCTTTGCGAAGCGCTCGGGCATCCCGGTCTTTATCGTGGGGCATGTCACGAAAGAAGGCACGATCGCGGGGCCTCGCGTGCTCGAACACATTGTCGATACCGTGCTCTACTTCGAAGGCGACAGGGGACATTCATATCGCATACTCCGTACGATGAAAAACAGGTTCGGCTCCACGAATGAAATAGGAGTGTTCGAAATGTCCGATGCAGGGCTGAGGGAGGTCGACAACCCGTCTGAGTTGTTCCTTTCAGAACGGCCTCGGAACGTCTCGGGTTCTGCCGTAGTGGCGAGCCTCGAAGGCACAAGGCCGCTGATGGTCGAGGTGCAGGCGCTCGTGTCACAGACGAACTTCGGCATGCCGAGAAGGACTTCCATCGGGGTCGACTTCAACAGGGTCAACCTTCTCGTCGCGGTGCTCGAAAAGAGGGCAGGGCTCCACCTGGGCGGCATGGACATCTTCGTCAACGTCGTCGGCGGGCTGAAGATCATGGAACCTGCAGTGGACCTCGGCATTGTCGCCACGGTATCTTCATCTGTGAGAGAGGTGCCGGTGGACCCGAGGACATGTGTCTTCGGCGAGGTGGGACTTTCGGGCGAGGTGCGCGCTGTGGCGCAGGCCGAGGCGAGGCTGCGGGAGGCGGCGAAGATCGGCTTCAAAAAGGCGATAGTCCCGGCGGGCAATGCGGAGAAGATCAAAAACGACCAGGGACTCGAGATAATGGGGGTGAGAGATGTCGAGGCATGCATCGAAGCTGTTCTTTCTTAGTCTTGTATTTTTCTTAGCTGCGTGCGCGCCGAAAAGAATGGCGATGCCCTCCTATGAGGGAAGGGCCTTCAGCGACGTCCTCGCGGAAAGACGCGGTATTTCAGGGATCGACGCTAAGCTTGCGATCCTCTTCGAAAAAAACGGTTCCGAAATCAGGGGAGACGCCGCTCTCGATATATCAAGATCAGGCGACCTGAGCCTCCGGGTATACTCACTCGGGTTTCTTGCGATGGAACTGACCTCGCGGGACGGACGCGTGAAGAGCGATCCTCCCCTTGACAGCGGAAAGAAACTCATACTTACCGAGGGATTAAGGGACTGCCTCTTCTGGTGGGACATGAAGGACTATGTCTTCAGTGAGGAAAACGGCTACTATCTGCTGAAGAGTCCCGACCGTGAACTGTGGATCGATAAGAAAACGTTTCTCCCCAACAGGCAGACGATGCGTTTCGAGGACGGTAAGGTGCTGAATATCTACTACAGCGAGCCGGCGAATGACGACGACATATGGTATCAGTCGAAGATCCGGATCGAGCTATCGAGATACGCCGTTACCCTCACGATCAAAAAGATGACGTTTAAGTCGTAGAGTTTTCTCTCTCTGCTGCGGCAGCCTCCGAGTTCCTCTTCGCACTCTTCGCATCTTACTTGACAGCGACTCCGCACCGTGATACCTATTAAATAACTTTCTATGAAATGGGCCTGGGCCTCTGCAAAATTTGTTATCTAACGGAGACGCCAGCCAGTTTTTTTGTCCGTATGCGAGGACATCCCAAGGGCGGGCGTAATCCGCGGTCGCGGATTGCTAAAAGGGATAGGTCTTTTTTTTGAAAAGGAGGAAGAATATGGCGCGTTACAGGATTCAACGAACGCTGTTAATGAGTTTATTGCTCTTCATTTTTGTGTCTTCGTGTGCTTCACCGATTTCTAAGCGTTACCGTCAGGAGGCAGCGCCCAGTCTGACATTCCCGATGGTGCTCGAAAATCCTTCAAAGTACAAAGGGCAGACAGTAATCTGGGGCGGCACGATCATCAGGTCCGTCAACTATAAAGAGGGTTCCGAACTCTATATCCTGGAACTGCCGTTAGGCGCGAGGGACAGACCGGAAGCCGGTGAGAATGCCCGCGGCAGGTTTATCGCGCAGAGCAAGAGCTATCTTGACCCTCTGATTTATCGCAGGGGAAGAAAGGTCACAGTGGCAGGCACAATAACAGGGGAAAAGGAAGTGGTAAGCGGGAAGAGCAAACTTACCTACATCTATCCTGTGGTCGCAATCGAGGAGATTCACCTCTGGAAGAAAGTAGCGCGCGGGTATCCCTATTACTACCCCTACGGATGGGGATGGGGAGGTCCATACTACGGGGCCCCGTGGCCTTACGGCGGCGGATTCTTCAGTGATGATTTTTACGGTGACGAATTCGGGAATGAAGACGAGTTCGAAGGCGGGCATGACTTCGATGAAGACGGTGGACGCGGGGAGGAGGGCGGACGCTGACCGCGCTTCTCTTTGCTGACGCGCATTGGACAGTAGCGTGTACTGCACTTCCTGCAGGATTTTAACGGCATTGTCCTGGTTCCATTGCTGAGACAGTTCAATCTTCTTCAGTAAGGGCTCTGATTGCTTTGCGTCGAAAAAATATCAGAAAGACATAGTGGAACGGATTAAACCTGGAATATGCATATCGCGAGTCTCCTGCGCCGGGCGCTGAGGGAGCCGGAGCCGCTCCAGCGGCTCTCAGGCAGGCATGACTACCCGTGGCTGGTGGTGGCGACCGTCTGCATCGGTGCCTTTATCGGTCAGCTGGACGCCAGCGTGATCAGCCTTATTCTGCCCACGCTCGAGGAAACGTTTCACTCCTCGCTGAGCAATGTGCAGTGGGTTGCGATCGCCTACCTGCTCGTCCTGACCGCACTGCTTACGCCCCTGGGACACCTTGCCGACGACGTCGGGCGTAAGGCGCTGTATACGATCGGCTTCCTGATTTTCATCGGCGGCTCCGGGCTGTGCGGGATTGCGCCCGACATCGGGTTCCTCATCGGGGCGCGCGCTTCAAGGCATCGGCGCGGCGCTGCTCCAGGCAAATAGCGTCGCGATCATAACTGCCGCCGTGGCGCGGGGACAGTTGGGGCGCGCGATCGGCATTCAGGGCACAGCGCAGGCGGTAGGACTCGCTGTTGGTCCGGCGGTCGGGGGGTTCCTGATCTCGTGGCTGGGCTGGCGCTGGGTCTTCTTGATCAATTTACCCATAGGGTTACTGGGTGCCCTGCTGGCCCGGCTGATTCTGCCGCGAACTGCAAAGGCCGGCGTCGCCAAACCACTTAACCTTCGCGGTGCCGTTCTGCTGCCGCTTATTGTTGCCGCATTGCTCCTGACCTTTACTTTTGTCGGGCTGGCGGCGGTCTTTTTGCCGGTGGCGTTTCTGCTCCTCGTTGTTTTTATCTATACCGAGCGGAAGGCGACTGAACCCTTGCTGAGCAAGGAAGTCCTCGGCGCCCCGGGGCTTGCGGTCGGTATTGTCGCTGCGCTGCTTTCCTACACCGCGCTGTTTGGGGGGCTATTGGCTGTGCCTCTGCTCCTGGAACGGGTGTTCCTTCAGTCGCCCGATCGCACCGGCTTAATGCTCACAATCGTACCCGCTGCGCTGGCTATTGTTGCGCAGCTAGGAGGATTTCTGGAAGATCGGCTCGGGCCTCGTCTGCCGACAGTCGGCGGGATGTGTGCTGCCGCCATCGGGTTGGCGGCTATATGGTGGGGCGCCGGGCATCAGATGGAGTGGCTTTTTCCGGGATTGGTCCTCTTCGGGCTGGGAATGGGACTGTTTATTCCGGCCAACAACGCGAGCGTGATGGCTGCTGCACCTATCGAACGACTCGGTGTCGCCGGAGGGCTTATCAACATGATGCGCGGCCTAGGCGCCAGCTTCGGAGTTGCCCTTGTCAGCGTGGTCCTTGCGGCCCGGGTGGGTCCGGGTTCCTCTCACACCGTGCATCCGGCGCGGGTAATGGGCGGGATACGTATAGCCCTCTCCGTGCTGATCGTGGCTGCGGTCCTCGCGGGCATTCTTTCCCTCCGGCGCAATAGACCGTCGGGCGAAATCCCTTAGAAGAGGCACCAACAAGGGATTTTGCCCATTCCGTAAGACCACGCACCATGACGGCAGATTACAACTATTAAAGGTCTCATAATTGAATGCACATTTCCGGAAAATCTCCCCTCGCCCCTCTTTTCCTAAGAGGGGTACTCCCTCCCTTTGGAAAAGGGAGGTTAGGAGGGATTTTATGATAATTATGTGCGTACTATTTCGAGACTGTAAATAACTTTCCCCGGCTACTCTAACAGTGAAGGCAATAACGGAACCGTCATCACGTCTTCGGGAATCTTTCCCGTCAGCGCTTGCAGAAATGCAACAATGTCCTGAACCTGCTCTTTTGGAAGGTCCTTCCCCAACTGGATCTTCCCCATGATCCAGACGGCTTCCTCCAGTTTGTCTACCGAGCCGTCATGGAAATAAGGGCGAGTCATCGCCACGTTCCTGAGCACCGGCACCTTGAAGACATACTTGTCGTTCTCGCTTTTCGTGACCGCAAATCTTCCCTCATCCACCTTCTTGCTCTTTGTGTATTCCCAGTACGGTGCGAAAAGACCGAATTTCTGGTACATCTGCCCTCCGACAAAGGGGCTGAAATGACACCCTACGCACCCCTGGTCCATGAACGCCGCCAGTCCTTTTTTTTGTTGAGCCGTAATTGCATCCTTATTGCCTTTGAGAAATGCGTCCAAGGGGGCAGGGGTCACCAGTGTCCTCTCGAAGGCGCCGACAGCCTTTGCGAAATTATCGACAGTCACCGGCTCCTTGTCCGAAGGGAAGGCGGCTTTAAACAGGGCTTGGTACTGCGCATATGACCGAAGTACTTTCTCGACCGACTCATAAGACGGCATACCGAAGGCCGGCGGCCCTATGACAGACTGCTTTGCCTGGTCTTCGACGCTGGTCCTGTTCCCAATCCAGTGCTCGGATATCTGGCTCGCCGCATTAAAGACAGTGGGGTCGTTTCTCGGGTTTTCCGTGCAGTTGTGCCCCATCGACTTTCTCAGCCCGTCGGCCGCGTACAGGGGGATGGGATGGCATTTGAAACAACTTACCGTTCCGTCGACAGAGATCCTCGGCTCGTAAAAGAGGATCTTCCCGAGAGTCACCTTTTCCGGGGTTATCGGATTCTCGGCTGACGGCATGGATGCCGGCAAAGGACCGAGGACCTGTGATGCCCTCGTGATCAGGGCCTCATCGTCGGCAGTGAATGCGGTGACCGGCAGGGCGAACAAAAGTATGAATAGTAAGAACCACGATTTTTTCTCCTCGACTAATTGCACTCTCATGACCGCCTCCTTGCAACATCCGGACAGAT
>JAJYLU010000037.1 GCA_021787505.1 Nitrospirota bacterium
GCTGTCGACGGCAGCCGCATAAAACCTGGAAACGTCCTGCTCGGTCTCGAATCGAGCGGCCTTCACAGCAACGGCTATTCACTGGCAAGGAAGGTCCTCTTCGAGCACCGGAAAATGACGGTAAGGAAAGTCCTTCGGGATCTCGGAATTCCTGTCGGCGAGGAGCTATTAAAACCTACGCGCATATACGTCAAAGCCGTAAAGGCCCTTATGGCCAAAGTCGACATCAAAGGGATGGCGCATGTAACCGGAGGCGGCATCCCCGGGAATCTGCCCAGGATATTCCCGAAGGGAGTCGGCGCCTGCGTATTCCGGGACTCATGGCCCGAACAGCCGATATTCGGACTGATCAGAAAATATGGCAATGTCCCGGCGGACGATATGCGGAGGACATTCAACATGGGTATTGGGTTTATCATCGTCGTCGACCGGCGAGAAATGCAGAAGGCCATGCATATCTTGAAAAGAAATGGTTTTCCCGCGTACCTGATCGGCGAGGCACGGAAGGGAATCACGGGAGTGGTCTATGCAGAGGCTTAGACGCCTCCTGAAGAAAGCTTTTGTCCCGGTAACGGTCATGGTGATTCCGCACAGTGACGTGAAGCCGCTGAATGTCAGGTTGCCGTCTGTCGGTATTGTTGCCTCGATTGTGATGTGGGCGATTGGGACGGTGTATGTTTTCTCTATCGCAGTCGATACTCTCGAATACAGCAAGATGAAGGAAAAACTGGGTTACTATTCCTCCCAATTCATCGAACTTCGGTCTACCATTGCTAGCCTGAAAAAAGCCGAGTCCGAATTCAAAAAAATATTTTCGGTCCACTCCAGGGAGCAGATACTCGAAAATCTAGATACGTCAGACAGCGGCTCAGTAGACATGGAAGAGTTAAAGAAGCAGATTAAGATTACCATGGAAAGTATTGGAGATATAAGGGATTATCTTAGTCAGCAAAGAGACCTCTATGTTGCGACACCTAAAGGCTGGCCTGTTGAAGGGCATATTACTTCGCCGTACGGGGATAGGGAACATCCGATGACAGGCGCGAGGGAGTTTCACGGTGGTGTCGACATCGCTGCTGAGCCGGGCAGGCCGGTGCGGGCAACTGCCGACGGCATCGTGAGCTTTGCCGGCTGGAGCGGCCCAAACGGAAATCTCGTGGTGCTTGAGCATGGCTTCGGATTCTCGACTTTTTATGCGCATAACAAGAAGGTGGCGGTAAAGGCGGGCCAGAAAGTCAAAAGAGGAGATATCGTGGGCTATATAGGCTCCACAGGGAATTCGACTGGGCCGCACGTGCACTACGAAGTCTGGCGAAATGGGCGTTCCACAAATCCGGAAGTTTTTCTTCAGGGGAGGGCTTCATAATGTTTCACAGGAATACCGAAAAGTTGGAATCTTTGGTCGGTACTGAATCGACGTTTCGAGGCGACATCTCCACAAAGGGTACCATCAGAATCGACGGCGCTGTCGAAGGCAGCATCGAAGCCGACTGGGTCGTCCTCGGCGAGAAGGCGAATGTGAAGGGCGATATATCAGCCAGGGGCGTGGTAATAGGGGGAAGAGTCGAGGGAAATCTCCGGGTCGCAGAGATATGTGAGATAAAGAATAAAGGCGAGATTTATGGAGAAATTTCGACACCCAAGCTGACTGTCGCCGAAGGGGCCGTATTCGACGGCAAATCGGCGATGAAAAAAGAAGAGGCCAAGGTGGTAGACCTCTTCGTCAAGGAAAAGAATTCCTAAGAGTCCTTAACGCTCTGTGTCACCCTGGTTAGTAAGGCCAGGAATAGTACGGCCCGTACCAATAGGGGTCGTAGAAATAGTATGGATAGGGAGCGAAGAACGGGTCGTAATAATAGGGATACGGAGGGGGGTAATTCCTTATTGTCCTCCACATATATATCTGTTCTGCCTGAAAGACCGGATACTGGTATTCCATTTTGTCCAGCATCTTCTTCTTGCTGCCTATTAATTTTCCGGCAAAGGTGATATGCCTCCCTTTCCTGTAGATAAGAGGGTCGAGATGTTTCATGGTCTCGATGAGATACCTTCCTTCAGAAATATCAGGATCGGTGATATTGCCGTATTTGTCCACCGGGTTTTCTACCACTTCCACCTCTGACCCTTCCTTTGTGTCCGTAGTCACGGCGATTGTGCCGCCCAGAATGAAGGTTTTGCCTGCGTAAGCGTCGGGGTTTTCCTCAATTTGCACGAAAGAAACGCCGGTTGTGGCTTTCTGCACATATTCCTTCGAAAGGACATGTGCACACGACGTGAGCAAAATCGGGAGAAGGAAAAAAAAGAGATATCGTTTCATGACACCACCTCTTGTTTTATTACCCTTTATGTACCATGATTATTACCCGGATGCAAGCTAAAAGTTGCTCGGCGATACCGCAGCAGCGGGTAATTCATTACAATAATTAATGGATTTATAAGAATTTAATTTGCTTCACGGTGTTGAATTTTTTGGCTCTCTGAGTTACGCTATAAATCCTATAAATTTAGGAATTTATTCTCTAAAATTTGTCGGGAGGGTATGAATGGCGAAGTCAACGGCGAAAAAGACCACAAAAAAGGGTGCAAAGAAATACGTCTATTTTTTCGGTAGCGGCAAGGCGGACGGCAGGACTGATATGAAGAACCTCCTTGGCGGCAAGGGGGCTAATCTTGCGGAGATGACAAACCTCGGGATGCCGGTCCCCCCGGGATTCACCATTACTACGGAAGTGTGCACACTTTATTACAAGAACAACCGGAAATACCCTGCCGAACTGACGGGCCAGGTGGATACGGCACTGTCTCGGGTGGAAAAGATAAGGGGCAAGAAGTTTGGGGACCCGAACGACCCCCTTCTCGTGTCGGTACGTTCCGGGGCGCGCAGTTCCATGCCTGGAATGATGGAGACAGTTCTGAACGTAGGCCTTACCACCAAGACGATTCCGGGCCTTGTGAAAAAGACAAATAACGAGCGTTTTGTATACGACGCATACAGGCGCCTGCTCATGATGTATTCGGATGTGGTGATGGAAAAGGCGGCGGGAGTCGAGCCGGCAGAGGGTGAAGCCATACGCCAGAAGCTGGAACACGCGATGGAGAAAGTGAAGAAAGAAAAAGGATACTCAAGCGACACGGATCTCACAGTTCACGATCTCAAAGGGCTCTGTGACGAATTCAAGGGTATCATCAGAAAGACGCTGAAGAAGGAGTTCCCCGACGATCCAAGGGAGCAGCTATGGGGCGGTATAGGAGCAGTCTTCCAGTCATGGATGGGCAAACGGGCCGTCTCGTACCGGAAGATAGAAAAGATACCCGAAGACTGGGGGACTGCTGTCAACGTTCAGTCGATGGTCTTCGGCAACACCGGCGATACGTCGGCGACGGGCGTCGCCTTCACAAGGAACCCCGCAACAGGCGAAGACATGTTCTTCGGGGAGTGGCTTCCCAATGCGCAGGGCGAGGACGTGGTTGCGGGTATCCGCACGCCGAACCCGGTAAATGAGGCAGGCAAGACGGAGGACACGAGGCATTTGCCGTCTCTCGAAACGGCCATGCCCAAGCTCTATAAGCAGCTTTTTACGATCCAGAAGAAGCTCGAAAAACATTATACGGACATGCAGGATATCGAATTTACAATCGAGGACGGCAAGCTTTGGATGCTCCAGACAAGAGTAGGAAAAAGAAATGGCCAGGCGGCAATCAGGATGGCCGTGGAGATGGCCAGACAGAAACTGATCTCGAAGGAGACCGCGCTGCTGCGGGTGAAGCCCGATCAACTCGATGAGTTGCTGCATCCAAGCGTGGACCCGTCTGCGGAGAAGAAGGCAATCGAACTCGCGAAGGGGCTTCCTGCGGGACCGGGCGGTGCCCTCGGGAAGGTGGTATTTACCGCCGACGATGCGGAAGAATGGGCGAAGAGGGGGGAAATGGTCATCCTCGTGAGGAATGAAACTTCTCCTGAGGATGTGCACGGGATGCATGCTGCCCAGGCGATACTTACTGCAAAAGGCGGGATGACGAGTCATGCTGCCCTTGTGGCAAGGGGCTGGGGCAAGTGCTGCATCGTCGGGTGCTCGGCGCTCAATGTCGATATTCAGAGGAAAGAGATCCACGTTAACGGAAGGGTCGTGAAGGAAGGTGACTGGATCACCCTGAACGGCAGCAAAGGCCGGGTTTACGAGGGGAAACTCGATCTGCTGCCGGCGGACCCGGAACATAACGCGTGGTATAAAGAGCTGATGAAGTGGGCCGACCTTTTCCGGACGCTGAAGGTCAGGACGAATGCGGACACTCCCAATGACGCGACAGTCGCAAGGAATTTCGGGGCCGAAGGGATAGGACTCTGCAGGACCGAGCATATGTTCTTCGGACCGGACAGGATTAAGGCGGTACGGGAGATGATTCTTTCCGAGACCCTTGAAGGCAGAAAAAGGGCACTTGCCAAACTGCTTCCGTTCCAGAAGGGCGATTTCATAGGAATTTTTAAGGCGATGGCCGGGCTGCCGGTGACGATCCGTCTCCTCGATCCTCCCCTCCATGAATTCCTTCCGCATACGGACAATGAACTCCATGAACTTTCCGAGGATATGGGGGTCCCCTTTGCGCAACTCAATGCGAAGAACAAATCCCTCCACGAGTTCAACCCGATGCTCGGCCATCGGGGGTGCCGTCTCGGTATCACGTTCCCCGAAATTTACGAGATGCAGGTGCAGGCTATCATGGAGGCGGCCTCCGAACTCGTAAAACAGAAGGTGAAAGTCATCGCGGAGATCATGATCCCTCTCGTCGGGCACATCAACGAACTGTCGAGACTGAGAGATCTCACGGTATCCACTGTGGAACGGGTGAAGAAAGAATTCAAGGTAAGGGTCCCTTACACCGTGGGCACGATGATAGAACTGCCGCGGGCCTGCGTCACATCCGATGAGATAGCTACTGTCGCGGACTTTTACTCATTCGGCACGAACGACCTTACCCAGACTGTCTATGGCCTCTCAAGAGATGATGCCGGAAGATTCCTGCCCGCGTATGTCGAGGGCGGAATTCTCAAGGACGACCCTTTTATTACGATTGATCAGGATGGTGTGGGCTCTTTCATGAAGATCGCAGTCGACAAGGGAAGGAAAGTCAAGAAGGGCCTGAAGATGGGAATATGCGGCGAGCACGGAGGTGAACCTAAATCCGTTGAGTTCTGCCACGCAATCGGACTCGACTATGTCAGTTGCTCTCCCTACAGAGTCCCGATTGCGAGGTTTGCAGCTGCCCAGGCGTCGCTGAAGGGGAAGACGAAAAAGAAATAGCATAGGTAAGTACGCAGGGCGGTAGGCCCTAAAGGGAAAAGGAGGCGGAACATTCGCCTCCTTTTTTTATGCGAGGGATGACCTGATAATTATAACTTAAAGTTGACAAGCACGGCCGAAATGCTGTATTTATATATAATTTTTCAGCATATGCCGAGTGAGAGAGAGGTGCCGCGATGGGCATAGCAGAAGCAAGGAAGTATATTCAGGAACTCCACAAAAGGCAGGAAAACCCGTACCTGTGGCCTGATTTTCTTACGGGTCTGCCTGATAAGGGCGCGATCATAAAAAACCTCGACGCGGTCTACCCCAAGCTGGGCAGATACGCCGTTGCGTACGTGCGGATCGCAAACATTCACCCTTATCTGGTAAAATACGGCCCCGACAAACATGCCGATATCATTCAATGGGCAGCCGCGATACTCAAGACGACGTGCGAGAAGTGCAACAAGTGTTTTGTCGGGACGCTCAGCACGCATGATTTTATTGTCACCTGTGAAACAAAGAACATGAGCAGGCATATCCGGGAGGCCGGAAAAATGTTCGGGAAGAAAGTGGAATCCTTTTACTCGGGAAAAGACCTTGCGAGCGGGACGGCGCTCTCTTTTCACAGAGACGGGAAAAAGGTGAATATCGGGCTGATGTCACTCAAGGCGGTGATCGCCGATAAGAAGCTGAATATCAAGAAGAGTCATTTCCTTCAGACTATGGGGAAGGTCTGTGAAGCTATTGAGGGGACCGAGGAGGATATCGTCGTGGTGACTGACGAGACCTCCCGCGGGGTCTGATTATCCCGCATTACCTGCAGAAAGTTTCTCCTCCCTGTGCAGAGAGAAACACAGTCATACCCTGAATTCCTGTGAGAGACAGGTCCCGTCCTCTCATTGCCGTCACAAGCGGAAATGTCCCGAACCTGCCGGTACGGAGGGAGTCCTACAAGAAAGCCTTGGAGAGGACAGGAGGGGATGTCGTCTTGCTGCGTCCTTGCGAGGCTATCGGCGATCTTTCTGCCCGGTACGACGGCTTTGTTTTTCCCGGGGGGAGAGACCTTGATCCTCTTTTGTACGGTGAGAGCCCGGTGCCGCAAACGGTCCTGGAGGAGCCGGAAAGGACCCGCTTTGAATTTTCTCTGCTCAGTGCGATAATGAGGGAGGGAAAACCCGTGCTCGGGATATGTTACGGCATGCAACTTATCAATGTTTTTTTTGGAGGGAGTCTCTTCCAGGACATCCGCGCCGGGGTCTCCGGCGCTCTTGATCACTCACATGGAGATCATCTCATCGAGATAAAGGACAATCCGTACATAGTGCCGCGCGAATGTAAAGTCAACAGCAGCCACCACCAGTCAGTGCGGGAGATCGGCAGGGGGATACTCCCGTTTGCCGCCGCGAGTGACGGCGTTGTCGAGGGCATTTATCACGGGGGATACGGCTTTCTCGTAGGGGTCCAGTGGCACCCCGAACGCATGAAGTCCTCATTAACGACAGAGTTGTTCGAAAGGTTTATCGATGCCTGCAAGAAAAGATAGATTTTATCTCGCAGTGGTGCTTTTTCTCCTTGGCGTGCTCGGGTATCTAACCTACGTAATAATGAGCCCTTTTCTTATCGCCATCGCATGGTCGATCGTGCTTTCCATCGTCTTCTATCCGGTCTATGCGTTCGTGGCACGTCACGTCAAGGTCAAAGCGGTCGCCTCGTTGCTCACCGTGATTCTGGTGATCATTATCATTGTGGGACCGTTCTCATACGTGACGATATCTCTGATAAATGAATTGCAGATCATGGGCGCTAAAATCAGCGGGAACAAACTCGGCTCGGTCAACGAGATCGTGCAGAAACTGGAATCGTGGCCTTTTTTTGAGAAGATGCGGGCTTATCCGGGATTACAGGATCTCCTCTCGGAGGACGTGATCGTCGAAAATATCAGGAAGGCGGGGAAGGCGCTGATCGAGAACTTTTCGGTAAGGATCACGAATATTCTGGGTGCAGTGTTTGATTTCATTATCGTGCTCTTCACGACTTTTTTCTTATTGAAAGACGGTCCGGGCCTCCTGTCGAAGGCGAAAGACTATATGCCCTTCAGCATGGAACAAAAGGAGAAACTGGCAGGGCAAATTAAGGACATGATCGTATCGACCGTCTATGGCGGCGTCATCGTCGCCATTTTGCAGGGGCTCCTCGGAGGGATCGCTTATTCAGTCATCGGCATAGAGGCCCCTGTCATGTGGGGGATAGCAATGTCTATTATGTCCTTTGTTCCTCTTGTTGGCACCTTCGCTATATGGGGTCCTACCGCGGTCTATCTGGTGGTCACGGGGGACTACGTGCATGGCATCGGCCTTTTTTTGTTCGGCGTCTTTGTGATCAGTATGGTGGATAATATTCTCAAGCCGCTCATCATCGGCAGCAGGACGAAGATGCCGACGATCATCATATTGTTCAGCGTACTGGGCGGCATCAAGTTCTTCGGTATGATAGGGCTGATCATGGGACCGCTAATCACGGCTGTTTTCATTTCGGTCATCGAGATCTTCAGGAGCGTCGAAGGCGGAGCAGTCGTTTCGTAATCCGGCATTTCAAGCTTCAACGCCGGCGTATATATTATAATGATATGTGCCGCGCGCCATCGGGAACAAGATCAGGAAAGCAGGCCTGCTTAGCTGCCTTATTGCATTTTCCCTCATTCTTGCCGCCTGTACGGTACGAAACAGGATCGACGGGTACATTTATTACCGGCTGAATTCCAACCCCACCACGCTTGATCCTGCTCTGGTCACCGATGTCCAGGGCGGTACCATATGTGCGAAACTTTTCAACGGTCTGGTGAGGCTCGATCGCGACCTTAATGTGATCCCCGACATCGCCGAGAGGTGGGAGACTGGGGAGCGGGGTGCTTCATACCTCTTCCACCTCAGGCGCGGAGTCACGTTTGCGAACGGACGGGAAGTCACTGCTCGCGACGTCAAGTTTTCCTTCATGAGAATCCTCGATCCCCGCCGAAGGACTCCCAATTCATGGGTGTTGGACAAGATAGCGGGAGCGAAAGAGTTCATGCGCGGGGAGACGAGAGATGTGGCGGGAATCACGGTCATCGACAGTTATACGATCAGGATCAGACTTGAAAGAACTTTTTCGCCGTTCCTGAACCTTCTTACGATGACAGCAGCGTATATCGTTCCTGAAGAAGACGCAATAAAATGGGGCCCCGACTTCGGAACTCATCCGGTGGGGACGGGACCTTTCGTCGTGACGCGATGGGATCACAACAGCGAACTCGTGCTCGAAAGAAACAGCCGGTATTTTGAAGGCCCGGCCCGTCTAAATGGAATTGTGTACCGTGTGATCCCGGAGGAGCTTACTGCGGTCACGGAGTTCGAGGTGGGCAATCTCGATGTGCTGTCGATTCCTTCGTACGAGTATCCAAGATACCGGACGTCTTCCCGGTGGAAAGGCCTGGTTTCGTCCGCAAAGGGGCTTAATACGTATTATCTCGGTTTCAATTGCGCAAGGCCGCCTTTCAATAATATCCGGTTGAGAGAGGCGGTTGCCTGTGCAATAGACAGGGAAAAAATCCTGCGCACCTTCTATGAAGGACGGGGACGGGTGGCGGAAGGACCGGTGCCGGACCTGCTGAGAAAGTGGGACCTCAGGGCAACGTACCGCTACGACCCCGGGAGGGCAAAAAGAATCCTCAAAGAGGAAAAAAAGGTAACCATGCCTATACAGTTCTATGTCACTTCCGACCAGGAGGTGGTGGATATCGCGGAGATAATCCAGTCCTATCTCAGAAAGATCGGGTTCGACGTCAGGATCACTCAGCTCGAATGGAGCGCCTATAAATCGGCCCTCAACAGGGGCGATGCCGATATGTTCTGGATAAGCTGGTGGGCGGATTACCCTGACCCCGAGAATTTTCTATTCCCTTTATTCCATTCCTCGAACCATGGGGCGGGAGGAAACAGGACATGGTACACGAACAAAGAGGTGGACCGGCTGATCGAGGCGGGACAGGTGGCTGCCGATACCGCAGAACGGGACCGGTGTTACGGCAGTGCGGAGAATATCATCGCGAGGGACATCCCCTTGGTCTGTTTCTGGCACAAGACTGACTACACACTCCGGCAGCCTTACGTGAAGAATTACCGGATATATCCTATTTATACAATCGATAAAGGCACGGAGATTTCTTTCTGAAAAGCTATATCGCAAAGAAGGTTGCACTCCTTGTTCCGCTTCTGTTCGGGATAACGCTTATTACCTTTGGTCTGACAAAGGCCCTGCCGGGAGACCCTGTCTTTAATCTGGTGGGCGAAAGGAGCAGTCCCGAAATCATCACTAAGGTGCGCAAGGAGATTGGTGCCGACAAAGGGATCGCGAGACAATATGTGGGATACGTCTCCCTTCTTCTCAGGGGTGAGATGGGAAGGTCAGATC
>JAJYLU010000038.1 GCA_021787505.1 Nitrospirota bacterium
AAGGGACAGAAGGCCTGTTTAAACACCCGCCCTAAATCGACCGCCACCCAATATGTTATTGGGATCCAATGTATTCTTCAAGACGCGACCGCCAACCTTCTACAACGTCCCTGTCCGACCCGCCCATATAGAATCGACCTGGGGCAAACAGCGAATATTCTTCTCCGCTTCGAAGACTTAAGAGCAAATAGTAGAGTGTGACATAATTTGATTTCTTCCCTGTATAACCAATGCCCACATGAAGAATGTCACTGAATGGAATTGCTCTTTTCTTCGCGCCAAAAATATTTCTGTCTTCGACCACAATACTGCGCACACTGGAATCAATCACAATTATCTGTTTCCCGGTAGTCACTGCACCTGCAATCCCGATTAGCAGGAGGAGCGCGCCCAGCAGGAAGCCTGCGAGGGTATTCGTCATGGCAAAACCATGAAAGTCTCGGCAGACGTATGCCATTGCCAATCCGACTATAGTGCATACAATAGAAAGCATCATCTGCTTGCCCGGATTACTCTCGCTTATCCATTTGTCCATATCTATGATGAGGCCCTTGCACGACCAAAGAAAGGACCAAAGAAAGTGGGGTCTTGAAATATCAGTTTTCATTTTTCTACAATGCTCACAGCGTTGCTCACGGTAGTATAATAAATCCCCAGATACTCGGCAATCTCATTCCGAGTGTATCCGCGCTTCACAAGGTCTCTTGTTAGCGTCGTCTTTATATATCCTCTTCCGGGCATCCCCCCTCGCGGCAAGAAAAGCATGTTGGGGACGTTGAGCATGTTGGGGACGTTGTTTCTATTTGTGATATTTGCGTCCACTGCGACTTTCCGCTCTTTCGATCGCCCGCGTAATCCCCGACGTATTCACACCTACATGCCGGGCTATTTCAGCGGCTGACAGACCAAGCTCTTCTCTGCTCCGCAGTCCAATTGTGGCCCGCGCATTGCTCACCTTCCTCCGCTTGCTGCCGCCCTGTAATTCGACGGAACTGACACCATAATCCCGGCACTCCTCTTCTATGATCTTTTGGATATTCTTGCCGGACCGTTTGGCTTTAAGCTGACGCAACTGGCGATCCTCAGCTTCTTTCAAAATATTGTTGACGAAATCGCCTCCCCCCAAAATGCGTTCGTCGAATTCTTCTTTCCGTCCTCTCCGCCTCATGGCAAGTACCTGGGACCATCCGCCCTGGCTTCGAACAAGACCGCCGCCGGTCAACTCCCTGCTACGACCCTGCCCTGCCCCTTCTGCCATGAACCTCCTGTATTCCCGAAGGGCCTTCCTTCGATTATCTCCGAATTGGGCCAGTATGTATTCTGCATCCATCCAGGGGTCCTTTGACCTGTCTATAATTGTTCGATGACCGCTCCAGGAATAATGATCCAGATCCTCCATGGTTTTGAGGATTCCGGCACGCATCGGGTTGAGATGGATATACCTGACAAGGGCAAGGAGATAGGCGTCTTCCTCGCAAAGTATGGATTTATAGCGGTTCTCAAAAAGATGGCCCATGCGCCTGTGTCGGCGATTGTAGTATTGGGCATACCATGTAAGGAGCCTTCGCATAACGCTGGAGATGCCGTCTCTTCCGCTCTTGAACAGAATGTGAACGTGATTGCTCATGAGGACCCATGCGTATACTGTGCATTTGCCCTCAGTGATGTTGTGCCCGAGCCGCTCCAGAAAACGCGCCTTGTCCTCATCGTCTTTGAAGATGGCGGTCTTATCGATACCCCGCACCATGATGTGGTGCAATGCGCCGGGAATATCCAATCGAGCTTGTCGCGGCATAACCCGATTCTAAGGAAATCTGTTTCTTCTGTCAAGTCTAAGTCACAATTAGAAACAACGTCCCCAAATGACGTTGCGCACTATGTTTGTCTTAGTATTCTTCGTCTGTTGCTTTCTTTATTTCCGCCTTCCTCTTCATGGCTTTCATCTCCTTCCCGGCCTGCCCCGGTGCTTCTGCCAGTAGCGTATCTCAGCTCTGTCCATATCCCAATGAGTAAATCGGCTTCGAGCAATCATCAATGCGGGTTCCTCCGGGGCAACGCTTCAAGAGAATTATACATTTCCTGCAGGTGTCCTGTGATCGTGTCAAGATCGAATTTGTGCCAATCCAGCCTGGCCGAGTGCAGAGATGACCGGGCGTCGCGCATATGGCGGGCCCCCACGGTCCCTGCCGCGGGATGATAAAGCCTCTGGTCCGCGTCTAAAAGGGAGTTGCTTTCCCGCAATAAAAGCAGCACCGCTTTCGCCTTCTGCGGGATGAACGGGAAGATGCCCAGCCTCTCGTTATGGCACTGTTCGCAGACGGCCGCTATCGTGTCGGGGGTTAAGATACTGGTGACCATCGAGCCGTGGCAGGTCACGCATTCAGGGCCCCTGCCCGTTGCTTCAAGCCTCTTGTAATGCAGGCTCTGGGTGAATTTGTAGAACTCGGCGCCGTGACACTTGCCGCAGGTGGACGGAATATTCTTGTAATAAATAGTGCTTTGGGGGTTGCCGGAACCGAGGACCCCTGCATGGGCCTCCTTCTGTTCCGCGGCCCGCGGATTCCCGCCGTGGCATTTGTCGCAGGTCACGCCGTGCTTCTGATGAATCGACCCTGTCCAGCTGTGGGATCTTGCGCCGACAAAGCTGCTGCCGGGAAGTTGAGAATGGCAACGGACGCAGGAATTCTCCGTTTTCCCGCCCTCGGCGGAATGCCCCGGCGCAGAGAAGAAGAGCACGCTGCATACAATCATAAGAGTGCAAAGGGAAATGCGATCGCGTTTAGACATCGGTGCCTCTCTTTCTGCTGTAGCGCCTCAGCAGCGTGTAGGTGACGCCCCAGGCCGCCAGCGTTGCGAGGATTGCATAGGCCGTCATTCTGTTCGGCGTAATATGGAGCACGTCGATATAACCTGCCACAGCCGTCATACAAATGAAAACTCCTGCCCCGACGCCCAGGGACGTCATGAACGGCCGTTGGAGCGGATTTGCGATGTAATGCTGCGGTTCTTTCCACCGGTCGAGAAACGGCATCAGCGCGGCAGCGAGGAACAACAACCCCGGAAAGATAACCCCGCCGATAGTTTCGGGCGTAATCTTCCCTCCCAGAAAAGTAAATGAAAGATCGCCGGGTATCAACTTCAAAAAGCCATAGACGGGAAGAAAATACCAGTCGGGCCGCATGACGGGGGTCCCCGGCGACGGCGGACCGTACGTTTCTATGGGGTTCAAAGGGATATAGGTAGCCATCAAAACGACAACGAAAAGCAAAAACAGGTAAAACGACAGGCTGATGACGCCCTGCTCCGGCCAGATCGGGATCCCGATAAGCCTCCGGCCGCCCTCTGCCTCTTTCCGGTTCCTGTTCGACCGCGGTTCCGTATGCTTCTGTTTCACGATGATGAGCAGGTGAAGGCTGATGAGGCCGATGAGTGTCGCCGGGATCAGCATGACGTGCATGAAGAAGAAGCGGGGGACGGTCCCGTCCGAAGGGAACTCGCCGGCAAAGAGGAGTCGTGACACCCAGTCCCCGATCCAGGGGACCGATTTTGACACGTAATAGGCGATCGAGGTGGCCGTCACCGAGAACTGACTGTAGGGCAATAGATAGCCGGTAAAGGCGGCGACCATGGCCGTTCCCAGCAGGCAGAGTCCGATAAGCCAGTTGATCTCCCGCGGCTTCCGGTAGGCCGAGGTAAAATAAATCCGCATCAGGTGCGTGAGAACAGCGGCGATCATGAGCATGGCCGACCAGTGATGGATGCGCCGAATGATCATGCCCAGGGGAAGGATATCGATTTTTACCACGCTCGCGTAGGCCGCCGGCACCATGGCGCCGAAGAGCGAGACCATTTTCGTAGAAGGCTCGTACAGAAAGCCGAGAAAGACGCCCGTTGCCACAAGCGTGATAAAGGAAAACAACGCCAGTTCTCCGAGCAAGAAGGTGGGATGCGTCGGAAACGTCTTGACCAGGAATTTCGCCTTGAATTTTTTGAGTTCCAGCCTCTCGTCAAACCATGTGAAGATGCTCATTGGATCACCCTACCTGCGGGCCTATTGGGCCGGTAAAATCGCTGGTAAAAACAAGCGTCCCGTCGTCTGCCACCTTGACGCCGATCTGTGCGAGCGGAATCGGCGCGGGACCTCCCATGACCTTTGCTCCCCGCGACGGATCGAAGATGCTGTTATGGCAGAAACACTCCGTGTACGACGCGGCGGGCGCTTGTTGATTTTTTACCCAGGATACGGTGCACCCGAGGTGCGTGCAGATGGCGCTGTACGCCACGAAACCCCGGTCGGTGAGATTGAGGTGCATGGGCGGTTTGAATTCCGTCTCCTGCAACTTGATCACCTGGACGAGATTTGCCGGGTTCGACGACTTGCCGGCAGGGAAGGCAAGCACGGCATCGCCGACATTGAGTGAAGAGGCGCGCAGCGGGGCTCCCATGTTGCCGCCCTTCGCGTAGACGAGTTTGTCACCCGGTTGAATGGTCGTTACGTAGCCGCCGCCCTTCTTTTCAGGGGACAACACCTTGAGCAGGGCAAAGAGAGAGCCAAAGGCGCCGGCCACGGACGCAATGATTACCCCGAGCGTGAACCGCCTCCGGGTAATCCCTGCTTTCTCTCTC
Source organism: Nitrospirota bacterium (assembly GCA_021787505.1). GTDB lineage: Bacteria > Nitrospirota > Thermodesulfovibrionia > Thermodesulfovibrionales > UBA6898 > Sulfobium. Next base: position 4,627 of record JAJYLU010000038.1, read on the forward strand.
TTATCGCCGTCGATTCCGTCTACCATAACAACTCCTCCTCGCGGTCTTCAGACACCTCCCTGAATGTGACGAAGTAGCGCGCATAGAGAACAACCTCAATGCCGGCGAACAAAAACTCGACGGCCAGCAGCGTGCCCAACACGTAATTATTCCCTTTGCCCGATATCAAGAGATAGGCAAAGGCTACCGCCATGCCGAGGAGCATGACGGCCAGTACAACGATCAGGGCCATGGCTGCTGCGGAATAGGAAGGCCTCTTTTCCCGAAGGACCTCGATGCCCATGTTATCTCCTCTTTTCCAGTGTTATATAGACAAGATATCCGATCGCCAACATGACGAGCACCCCGCCGAAAGCCAAAAGCCCTATCTGGTACGGGTCCAGGTCTTCGGCGAACCCGGGTGCCAGCGGAGGTTTCGCTCCCCTCGCTTTTTCCTCGGCGAGGCGTATCCGTATCCTGGAAAGCTCGTTGATCGTCGATTCACTCACATTCATGGGGTCTATCCGGTCGAAGCCGGTCGTGTCCTTGTGACAGCTCTCACACACCTTGGGGACCGGGGGGATGATGTTGTTGTGGGCGTTATGGCAAGCGACGCAGGAGGGTCCCCCCTTGCCGCCAAGGTACGCCATGCCCATGATGCTGCCCGCATACCGGTCGACGGAGTCACTGTGGCACCGCGCGCACATGGCAAACATCGCTTTGCCTGAGGGCTTTCCGATGAAACCGTGTGATTTCGACATGGCGCGCGACTGTCTGTCCGCGAACTCCTGCGGGGAGAGACTCTTTATGTTCCCCACATCGACATCTGCCTTGCCTCCATGGCAGAGGTCGCAGGTAATTCCGTTCTGCTTGTGGACCGATGCGTTCCACTCCGCAACGGGTCGAGCAAGTTCGCCTCCCAGAAAGGCGTGGCAGGTTATGCAGGCTACGGGCCTCTGTTGCGCCCGTGCGCCCGCCCCGAATAGAAGGAACACCGCTGCGCAGCACAGTGCAAGTACGTTTCTCTTCTTATTCACTATCTCTGCCTCGTTACAGGACTTGTACCGTTGCGAAGGCTGTCAGGACAGAAAGGCCCCATCATGCCGTCGTCCCTGCATCTGAGAACCATCTTTGCCATATCCAACCACCTGTCAAAGGGTATCACAATATCCCCTTTGGTACCAGCGTGTAAATAATGAGAGGAAAGACGGAACATGAAAAGCAAAGAGCCAAGCTTCTTGCGGCATTATGAAGTTTTTCCGCGTAAGCCATCCGATACTTCATTCATACCCTAAAAATAGCATCATCTCCCCTGCGATCTCATCGAACTCCTCATTCATATCGCGGGTCCATTCCTCTTTCGGAGGAAGGTCAAAAGACGGGTTTGCGTTAACCCCTTTTTCAGCCAGCCCTTTTTCCCTGAGCGGTATTCCCGCGAAGGTTGAGAACATATCGAGCGTATTTTCTTTTCTTATGTCTTCGATCCTAACGATGAGCTTCTGTCCCGGGGGAATGTTCTGAAGACCCTCTAATGCCTTTCTGTTCCTCGAAACCCAAATCCAGGCGTTTTTTTGGATAGGAGTCAGTGAAGGCCATCTTTCATAATACGCGTCATCCCGCAGCGGCACAGTGCCGAAGATATTCTGTTCGTGCCATCCACGGCTGAACGCAGACCTTACGAAATCCCGCCCGTTTCTTACGGAGAGGATAAATTTTACGGAGCGATCAAGCATGTATATCGCGTCGATGAAATGGATATAGAGGTTCGAGGAATCCACGAAGGTCCTCCGGTCAATCCCCTGATGGAGATCGAGCATCACTCCCAACCTTTTTTCGATCGTGTCGAACGGGTCGGAAGAAGGATCGGCCCCGAGGAAATACTTGTCGAGGATATACCTGACCCTGAATTCGTGATGTCCCCCAAAGATCCTCGCCAGCGTGGCTGTGCCGCATCTGCCGGTACCGGTAATGATCAGCATCGCCTCCTCGATTGTGAGAGGAAAGCGCTGAAAGAAGTCCATAAATTCGGCAAATCATAACTTTGATTCACGTAAACGCCGTTTTGACCTTGCGTACATTCAGAAAAAGGTATTTCGCTGCATGCGGGGGTATTATGGATCTTTTTCAGCACTTTCCTCTCCATCACTGGTTTCACCTTTCTATTCGCAGGCGTAATCGTATACATTTGCAGAGTATATTATTGTTTGTAAAGGATCTGAGCAGCTATTGTCAATATGGCTTGCCGGCAGGAGCGGAGACAGGCGTGTAAGGCCCTGGCGCCGCAGTGAGGTTGAGATAAGTCTTTCCGGGAGGTTAATATAAAGTCCTGAAAAACCCGCAGGGAAGATGCGGGGTAAGCCGAGGGGAGGAAAAACCATGATTTCGAGAAGACGCTTTCTCAAAACCGCCCTTGCCGCTTCGGCAGCACTGCCGTTCGGTACCAAAACCGCGCGTGCCTCGCAAAGGACCGAGCGGTCGCTCAACCTGTACAATATCCATACTGACGAAAGTCTCGACATATGTTACTTTAGCGGTGGGCGGTACGACTACGAAGCACTCGAGAGGATAAACTACCTTTTGAGGTGCCATTATTCGAACGAGGTCAAGGTGATAGACATCGGAGTGCTCGACCTGCTCACCGACATAAAGGATATTATCGCCAGAGACGAACCGATCAAGATCATTTCGGGCTATCGTTCGCCCCAATATAACGAGTATCTTCGGGAACTCGGTAGGCATGTCGCCAGGAACAGCTATCACCTGCGAGGACTCGCCATCGACTTCGCGTTTGCGGGCATCGGCACTAAGAAAATCGCCGGGATCGCAAAGTCCTTTGATTCGGGAGGGGTGGGCAGATACCCTGACTTCGTGCACATCGACGTCGGCCCGGTGAGATATTGGTGACACGAATAAGTTTCTCAGCCGGGACATAATTTCATAAGGAGAAAGGCCTAATGGGTAAAGAAGCAGATATTGAGAAAAGACTTTTTCATTCGATCATCGAGTATGTCCGAGCAAACAATGCGGATGCGATAGACAAGGCCTATGAATATTTCTGGGACGAGCAGCATCCCGACGAAATCATGAGCGGCACCGCCCTCGAACTGGGCTTCCACAACTTTGAAGACTGGCTCCTGTTCGACCACCGTGCGAACGAGGCTAAGGAGACCTTCATCGATATTTATATGAAGCACCACAACGAACTGACAAGCGAAGAGCAGGAGGTGCTCGATAAAATCAAGGGTTCTGTTCTGAGCCTTTATGAGGTGGTCTCGGTCTCGAAGGATAAAAGGGTCCTGATCAAAGACCTTCTGATGGGAGGGGAGTTCTCGCTGCGGGACAAGAACCTCACGAACGGGCTGAAGAAAGGCGATATCTTCGCCACGAGACTCCTCCCTCTGGACGGGAACATCCTGATGAGCGGATGCGTATATCCCTTTTCCTCCGAGCAGAAAAAGTCAGTGCTCAACAGCGTCGACAAACAGTTCAAGCGGTACTTAAAAAATGTCGATCCGGAAGGCCAAATGAAGGACTATCTGAAAGAATACGGAGATGTCTTCAACCTCCTCTGGTTGCGCTTAATCCTGGACCCGGCCGCAGAGAAGGCATAAAGCTGGGCAGCAGAAAGGCCTGCTGCAGATTAGCGACCGTACCTGCAGCAGGCCCGTTCCCGCACTGATCACTGTTCTTCCATTTTTATACATTCGACGGGACAGGAATCAACCGCCTCCTGACAGCTGCACTTCTCGCACGCTTTGGGATCAATGACGTGCGCCTTCCCGTCCTCCTTCACCTTGAACACGTCGGGGCAGATCGCCTCGCAGGTCCCGCATCCTTCGCACGCCTCATAGTCGACTACCGGTATTTTCATCCTCTTTCCTCCGTTCCGATGAGATTTAATTTGCCTCTTTTTTTATTGTATAACAATTTTCGGCGCCCCGCGAACATCCGCGAAGTTGGGGTGGGGACGCTTTTTTGTGATATAATGCTTCGCGATGAATATTAAACGTCTAGTAAAGAAAGAGGTTTCCCGCCTCAGGGCCTACAACGCAAAGGAAATACCGTGCCGGATAAAGCTCGATGCGAACGAGAGCCCCTATGACTTCAGGCCTGCACTGAAGGTCGCAAAAGACATCAGCACAAACAGATATCCTGATCCCGATGCCGCCAGACTGAAGAGACTTCTTGCAGGACACCTCGGCGTGAAAGAGGGGAACATCCTTCAGGGCAACGGCTCCGACGAACTGATCTACTACCTGATCGCCACATTCGGCGGACCGGTCCTCTTTCCGGTGCCGACATTTTCGATGTACGGCATCATTGCACGTGCGCTCGGTGAACGGACGGTGGAGGTGCCTCTCGATGCAGAATTCGACCTCGATGCCGACAAAACTCTGCAGGCAATCAGGAAAGAAAAACCGAAGCTCATATTTCTCAGCAGCCCCAACAACCCGACCGGAAACTGCTTCTCTTCCGGAAAGATCCTGAAGATCGTCGAGAAGACAGCCGGCATTGTCGTCGTGGATGAGGCATACCAGCCCTTTTCCAGTGAAAAGGGGTTCCTTCCCCTGCTGAAAGACTACAATAACCTGGTGATCATGAGGACACTGAGCAAGATCGGTCTTGCAGCGCTGCGGGTCGGCTTTATGGTGGCGAGCGCAGAAATCGTCGCTGAAGTCAATAAGGTGCGGCTTCCCTTCAATGTGAACTCGCTTTCCCAGACGATAGCAGTTGCGGCACTGGAGGACAAAAAGAGGCTGCGCAACGCCGTAAAGACGATCATGTCTGAAAGGGACCGCCTTTTTGAGGGCATGCAAAAGATCAAGGGCGTCAGGCCCTTCCCCTCTGAGGCCAACTTTATCCTTTTTGCGGTAAAGAGCCCTGATAAGGTATACGGTGCTCTTTTGCAAAAAGGGATTCTCATCAGGAACATCAATGACGCCGTCAGGGGATGCCTGCGGGTGACCGTCGGGACTCCGGAGGAGAACTCCGCCTTTTTGAAGGCGCTGGCCGGAAAGATCGGAA
>JAJYLU010000039.1 GCA_021787505.1 Nitrospirota bacterium
GTTTCCTGATCATAAGGCCGACGATCTGGGTCGCAAAAAACGTCCTGATCGGCGTCACGGACGCCAAGGTCATAGAGGCGATCGTCAACGGAGTGCCCGGCGCCATAGGGGCGTTCAGCAGGCAGCTGAGAAAGGCCCAGACCGGCTTTCTTCACCATTACGCAACGATCATGGCGATGGGACTGCTGGTCATCCTCGTCCTGATGCTTATGAGGTAGATATATAATGGAACAGGTTATGACGAACAGCTTGGGCTTTCCGATACTCAGCACGCTGGTATTCCTGCCAGTGGCAGGAGCGGCCTTCCTGCTGCTGATCCCGAGGTCAGAAGAGAAACTCATCAAATGGTTTACGCTCGCGATGAGCGTGATCACGTTTGTCATCTCCCTGCCGCTCTTCACGAGATTCGACAAGACTACCCACGTCATGCAGTTCGTCGAGAGGCACGCTTGGATACCCGCGTGGAACATCAATTATTCCCTCGGTATCGACGGCATCAGTATCCTCTTCGTGCTTCTTTCTACGCTCGTGATCATCCTGTGCGTGCTGATATCCTGGAATTCGATAAAGACGAAGGTGAAGGAATTCTACATTTCGTTGCTGATCATCGAAGGCGCAATGATAGGCGTCTTCTGCGCCCTCGATTTCTTCCTCTTCTATATCTTCTGGGAGGCGATGCTGATACCGATGTATCTCCTGATAGGAGTCTGGGGAGGCCCCAACAGGGTCTACGCCGCCGTGAAGTTTTTTCTCTACACGCTCGTGGGCAGCGTACTGATGCTGGTCGGGATCATCGTCCTCTATCTGTATGCCGGCAGGACCTTCGACATCGTCGAACTCTCTACGAAGATGTATCCCTATGATATGCAACTCTGGCTGTTCTGGGCGTTTTTTGCCGCCTTTGCCGTGAAAGTCCCGATGTTCCCGGTCCATACCTGGCTTCCCGACGCTCATACCGAGGCGCCTACCGCAGGCAGCGTGATCCTTGCGGCCGTGCTGATCAAGATGGGGGCCTACGGATTCCTGAGGTTCTCCCTGCCGATCCTGCCGGAGGCTTCGAAGGCAATGACGCCGGCGATGCTTATCTTATCGGTCATCGCCATTATTTACGGAGGCATTATTTGTCTTGCCCAGACCGACCTGAAGAGGCTGATCGCATACAGTTCAGTGAGTCATATGGGGTTTGTGACCCTCGGCATCTTCGCGCTCAACATACAGGGGATGGAGGGAGGAATACTCCAGATGGTCAACCACGGTATTGTGACCGGCGCGCTCTTCCTGAGCGTGGGCGTCATTTACGACAGGACGCATACGAGGCAGATTGCAGATTACGGAGGCGTCGCCTCTGTGATGCCGTTATATGCCTCGCTCTTCATCGTATTTACGCTCGCGGCGATCGGCCTGCCCTCGACAAACGGGTTTGTCGGCGAGTTTCTGATCATACTCGGAGGGTTTACCGCCAACCAGTGGGCCGGCGTGCTCGCGGCCACCGGCATCATCATCGGCGCAGGGTACATGCTCTGGCTTTATCAAAGGGTCTTCTTCATGGAAACGAACCAGAAGGTGGCCGGCCTTAGCGATATGGACGGAAGGGAAATCATGGCGCTCCTCCCGATGGTGATACTGATATTCTGGATAGGGGTATACCCCGATACCTTTCTCGGCTTTATGCACAAGTCGGTTGAGCACCTCATCGTGAGGGTGAATACTGGCGGCGTGAGCGGCCCGGCAATCGCAAGGAATATCATCGAGGTGATCAGATGAACTGTAAGCCATTGAGCGCGCAAGAAATATGGGGGTTCCGATGCAGTTTGTGATGCCTGACCTGAGACCTTTGACGCCCGAGATACTCATGACCGTACTGTCCCTCCTTATCCTCCTGTCGGACCTCGTCATCAAGAGGAAGGAGACGATTGCACTGTTGAGCATACTGAGTGTCGCTGCGGTCGCTTTCACCTTCAGGGATTCGCTGGGCGTCACCTTCAACGGCATGTTCATCTCGGACGGGTACAGCAGATTTTTTGGTATTATCTTTGTCCTGAACGTGATCCTTACTGTGCTGATATCGGTCAAGTATATAGGCATCGAGCGGGTGAACTTCGGGGAATATTACGGTCTCATCCTTTTTTCGACACTCGGGATGATGATCATGGCGTCAGCCGGAGACCTGATCGTTCTCTATCTCGGACTTGAATTAATGGCGTTAAGCACCTATATCCTGGCCGGATTCATCAGATACGATATCAAGTCCAATGAGGCGGCGATGAAGTATTTTCTTCTCGGGGCCTTTGCCTCGGCCTTCCTGCTCTACGGGACATCGATGATTTACGGACTTACGGGAACGACGAATATCAAGGCTATCGCCGGATACATCCTGTTGCACGGTCTTATGGGAAACCCGGCGCTGACCCTGGCGATGGTGCTTTTCGTGGTTGCCTTCTCTTTCAAGATCGCTGCCGTGCCTTTCCATATGTGGGCGCCCGACGCATACGAAGGTGCACCTACCTCGATCACCGCATTCATGTCGGTCGGTCCGAAGGCGGCGGGGTTTGCGGTCATGGGAAGGGTCCTTCTCGACGGCCTTTACCCTATCAGGCCCGAATGGTCGGCCGTGCTTATCCCGATCGCCATCCTCACGATGGGCGTTGGGAATATCGTTGCCTTGTCGCAGACCAACATCAAGAGGATGCTCGCCTATTCTTCGATCGCTCACGCCGGATATGCACTTCTTGGCGTGATCGCCGGGACTGCCGACGGGCTTGCGAGCGTCATGAACTACATGCTTATTTATGCATTTATGAATATCGGGGCCTTTGCCGTGATCATCATGCTCCGTACCGAGGGCTTCAAGGGCGACAATATCACCGATTACGAAGGGCTGTCGAAGACGCATCCCCTGCTTGCCTCCCTGATGCTTGTTTTCATGTTCTCCCTCACCGGCATCCCCCCGACCGCGGGCTTTATGGGTAAGTTCTATCTCTTTATGAGCGCAGTTAATGCCGGGTATACATGGGTCGTGATCATTGCCGTGATATTCAGCGCCATATCCGCGTATTTCTATCTTCGGATCGTCATGTATATGTATATGAAAGATCCGAAGCAAGAGGTCGCGATTTCGACGTCTCCCTCGATGAGTCTTGCCCTCGCAATCACCCTCTTCGGGGTCATCGCGATAGGGGTGCTTCCGGCATCAGTCGTACACCTGGCACGCATCGCCTTTCCGTAGGTTTTCATTCTGGAGTCCCTGCAAACATTTATCTACGATAAATCGCCCGATCTGTACCGCATTCCGCCCTTCAGGGACGCCCATATGCACTTTACGGTGAGGGGATGGCCCGCCTCGATGCCCGATCTCGAAACCATAAAGAAGGAGTACCTGCGCCGGGGGGTCTGCGAGATTCACGATATGGGAAACCGTTTCGGGGCGGGGCTCCTTGCCAGAACGATACTGAGGGGCGAAATTGCGGTCAAATCCTGTGGCTATGCCCTTTATAAGAAAGGTACATACGGCGCCTTTCTCGGCAAGGGTGTAGAGGGGGGTGAGGACATAGTGAGGGAAGTGGGGACTCTGCACCGTGCAGGCGCCGATTTTATAAAGGTGATTAATTCCGGCATCGTTAGTGCGGCCGGCAACCGCCTAGTGACTGACGGAGGTTTTACCCGGGAAGAACTTAGAATGCTCTGTGAAGAATCGCGTGAGGCAGGGCTGGAGGTAGCATGCCACGCGAATTCCGACAGCGCGATACGGGATGCCGTAGCAGCAGGAGTCTCCTCGATCGAGCACGGGTTTTTTGTATCGAAGGAGACGCTCAATATGATGGCTGAGGCGGGGGTTGCATGGACACCAACCGCCTTTGCGCTTCTGAGCGTGGCTGCCCCGCTCCCCCACGATCAGAGAAGATACCTTGAAGAGGTTGTAGAGGCTCATCTTTCTTCCATCCACCTGGCATGTGCGGCCGGTGTAAAACTGCGGGTAGGCAGCGACAGCGGTTCGAAAGAAGTGAGCCACGGAGGTTCTTTCTTTGAAGAGCTGCGGCTCTTCAGAAAGGCCGGGCTTACGAATGATCAAATATTATCCGCAGCCTGCACGGATACAAGCGAAATAGAAGAAGGGAATTATCTTCTCGTCAAAGAGGACTTTATGCAGACGGGGAAAATAGAGGGAATGTACAAAGGTAGTATGCGTTGCCAAGAGGGGTAATTCGGCAGGTAATGGAGAAAAGCCCCCTCGGATGTCTCAGGAGAGGGCTTTCTCTTTTTTTACTATTCGTCAAGAAGAATTGCCGTGGCTCCAATAGCGATCGAGTCGGACGCGCTGGCAAATTTCAGTCGTAACGACATGACCAGTGCCCCGTCGGCGGTTAGATTCAGGGGTGGAGAAACATAACACGTGCCCGCGCTGCTTTCCGCGATCGGCGACAAATCTATAAGCACGGTAGCGGTTTTTAGAATGTATTCACTTAAACGCACCTGAACGATTGAGGTCCCTGCGTTCGGCGTCTGATAGCAGATGGCAATTAGTTTGACGGTGCCGCCGAAGTTAATGGGAATTGCTGCGTCGATCCATTTCAAATCACCCGCGGCAGTCGAGGTAACGCGCAGGTCATTAGGAGAACTCTGCGGATGATCAAGGGTCAGGGTACTTCCCCCCTCTTCATGCCACATATAGTTTCCGAGCGCCAGCGCCCTCTCAACGGCTTCACCATTCCCCGACGTTCCCGCAATAATGCAGAGCGTCAGAACAATAAGTACAGTCGTAAAATAAAGCTTTTTCTTCACGTATACAACCCCCTTTTCCAATAGAATTTAACTCAAAAAAAATAATCCCCGAGAACCAGACCCCGAATCTGTGGCTATCACCCCCTTTTTGCCGCGGCCTATCAAGCCAGTATAGCATGAAGCATACGAAATCGAAAGAGTTTATTTTGTGCACTGATGGGGTGAGAGAAGAAGGAAACGGACAGCGGCCCACTTTCCATGCCTTAAAGTATATGCCCGCGCCCCAAGCGTAAAGCGGACGCGATTTTTTGGCAGGGAATTCCGTTGCTTTTTCCCTCGTTACCCTTGTAAACTAGTAACATACCGCCGGAAACAGGAATCCGTTGTCCGAAGGCTCGGCCGTCCTGCCATTGAGGCATCGTCGCAGCAATAATCAGAAAGTCATATACAGAGGAGAAACGTATCGTGAAGCGTGAAGATTTGAGGAATATCGCAATAATAGCCCATGTCGACCATGGGAAGACGACGCTCGTCGACGGGATGTTGAAGCAGTCGGGTCTTTTCCGCTCGAATGAAAAGGTGCAAGAAAGGATGATGGACAACATCGACCTGGAGCGCGAGCGCGGCATCACGATCATGGCGAAAAACACGGCGGTCCAATACAATGGCTGCAAGATAAATATCGTTGACACCCCAGGCCACGCCGATTTCGGAGGAGAGGTCGAGAGGACGCTCAAGATGGTAGATGGAGTCCTTCTGCTCGTCGACGCATCTGAAGGACCGCTGCCCCAGACGCGGTTTGTCCTCAAGAAGGCCCTAGAGCTGAACCTGCCACCGATCCTTGTCGTTAACAAGATAGACCGGCCGGACGCGAGGATACAGGAGGTGCTGAACGAGGTGTATGATCTTTTCATCGACCTCGATGCGACCGAGGAACAGCTTGAGTTCCCCATCGTCTATACCAATGCGAAACTGGGGATCGGGAAGCTCTCTTTGGACGAAGATTCGGAGGACCTCAGGTGTCTTCTGGACCTGATTATGAAGACAATCCCCGCGCCTGAGGCCGATGAGAATGAGGTCCTCCAGCTTTTAGTGACGAACATCGACTATAACGACTACGTCGGAAGGCTCGCGATCGGAAGGATATTTTCCGGGTCTGTTAAGGTCGGGGACTGGGTATCGGTGATAAAGAGCGAGGAAGAGAAGGTGAAGACGAAGATCACGTCGCTCTTCGGATTTCAGGGCCTCGAGCGGGTGAGCATTGATAGCGCGGCTGTAGGAGACATTGTCGCCCTGGCGGGCATCGAGGGGATCAACATCGGCGATACCGTGACCGATCTCGAAAGACCGAAACCGTTGCCGAGGATAACGGTCGATGAACCCACCATATCGATGGTTTTTTCGATCAATACCTCGCCTTTCGCTGGAAAGGAAGGCAAGTACGTCACCTCGCGGAACCTGAGAGAAAGGCTTGAAAAGGAACTCCTTTACAACGTAGCGATCAAGGTTGATTTTGATAATACGGATTCGTTCAAGGTCATGGGTCGGGGAGAGCTGCAACTGGCCATTCTTATCGAGATGATGCGGAGAGAAGGATATGAGCTTTCGGTGTCGATGCCCGAGACGATCACGAAGCAGATCAACGGAGCCATCCATGAGCCGATGGAGCATCTCGTAGTCGATGTGCCGGATGAGTTCGTCGGAGTCGTGACCCAGAAGGTGGGCATGCGAAAGGGAAGGATGCAGAAGATGCAGAACAACGGGCACGGCAGGGTGCGCCTCGAATTCAGGATACCCTCGCGGGGACTGATAGGCTTCCGTTCACAGTTCCTCACGGACACCCGCGGCACCGGGCTGCTGAACCATATCTTCGACGGGTATGAGCCGTGGCAGGGGCCGATTTCGAAACGCTCCACGGGCGCTATCGTGGCGGACCGGGCCGGCAGGACCACAACGTATGCGCTCTTTCACCTGCAGCCGAGGGGCACTCTTTTCGTAAAGGAAAATACGCATGTCTATGAGGGTATGGTGGTGGGCGAAAACTCCAGGGAAAACGACATCGATGTGAACGTGACGAAGGAAAAGAAGCTGACCAATATGAGGGCTTCGGGCGCGGACGAAGCCCTCCAGCTTATCCCCCCGAGGGTGCTCAGCCTCGAGCAGGCGATCGAATTCATCAAAGAGGACGAACTCGTCGAGATCACGCCGGCTTCGGTGCGCGTCAGGAAGAAGGTATTGGAGGCGAACAAACGGCCAAAGAACAGAGAGCCGAAGTGAGACTGTTTACGCGGATTCGGCCCTGATGCCCGTCATGCAGTGGGTGATGATGAGCTTGTCCTTTGGCAGTTCCTTCGCCCGTTCCCCGATCTGGGATACCGGGATATTTTTTGCCCCTTTCAGTATGCCGTGCATCGCCTCGTCCGGATCGCGGACGTCGAGTATGAGGACTGACGGATCGCCCTTTTCAACATAATCCTTGAAGTCCTCGATCGCGACTTCGCCGGGGCGCGGTTTGGGAACGTACGAGATTGCAGAACGGAGATCTCCCTGCGCGACCGTGCCGCCCATCTTCTTCCATGCTTCAAACCCACCGCTGAGCACCGACACCTCTTTATACCCCCAGCCCCTGACCCCGTATCAGAGGGGAATCTATCTTTGGCTGGCGAAAGCCCGGCGATCGGCATCGAGACGGCGCCGGGAATGTATCCTTTTCTTGCCTCATCGGCGGGTCTCAGGCCGATGAGAGCATAAAGTTTATTCGAAACTTCATAACTTGTCAAGAAATCTGCGGATAAGACCCGCTTCAGTCAGGGGTTGGTCGTCCTGGCGGTGGAGCCTGAGGGAGCACGGAGCTTTTCCCATAAGGGGAATGACCCACCAGAGAGGTCAGAGCTATTTTATCTTATATTCCTTGATCTTCGTCCTGAGCGTATTCCGGTTGATCCCGAGCACTTTCGCCGTCTTGAGCTGGTTCCCGTTCGTCTCCCTGAGGACAATGGATATGAGCGCCTTTTCCACTTCCGAAAGGACCGTTTCGTGGAGATTGAAATTGGTGATTTTTGTCATGTCTTTCAGATAACGCTTCAGTTTCTCTTCGAGGAAGTCCTTGATCGAATAAGAAGTGTCCTCGTCGAGGAGAAGGTCTTTCTTTTCGATGACGGCGCCGCTTGAAAGTACGCATGCCCTCTTTATGACATTATCGAGTTCCCGTATATTCCCGGGCCAGTCGTACTTCAGAAGCGCCGCCTTCGCATCTTTCGATAATTCCTTTTCCTCCGTTTCGAGTCTTTCGGACGCTTCTCTGAGGAAAAATTTCACCAGAAGGGGGATGTCTTCTTTTCTTTCCCTTAAGGGGGGCATCTTTATTTGAACGACATTGAACCGGTAATAGAGGTCTTCTCTGAAAAGCCCTTTTGATACTTCTTCCTGAAGATTCTTATTCGTGGCGCCTATAATGCGTACATCTGCCTTGAAGATGTCGGTTCCGCCAAGAGGGCTAAACTCCCTTTCCTGGAGAAACCGGAGTATCTTCGCCTGCAGTCCGGATTCCAACTCGGCGATCTCGTCGAGGAAAAGTGTGCCGCCTGCAGCAGCTTCTATTTTCCCCTTCTTGTCCGCGACCGCCCCCGTAAATGCCCCCTTCCGGTAGCCGAACAGTTCAGACTCCAGCAGTTCCTTCGGGATAGAGGCCGAGTTGATGGCTACAAACGGACCGTGCGCCCGGCTGCTGTTGAAATGGATTGCCTTGGCGACCAACTCCTTGCCGGTGCCGCTCTCCCCTGTAATGAGTACGGTAATGTCTTTAGGGGCGACCTTGCCGATGTCCTTGAAGACCTTGAGAACCCCCGGACTCTTACCGATCATCTGCGGACTTTCCGTTTCAAGGGCCGCCTTCTTGAGTTCCTTCAGCTCCTCCCGCATCGACAGGTCCCGGAACGCCTTTTCGATGACGATCTTGAGTTCCTCGATGTCAAAGGGTTTTTCGAGGTAATCATAGGCTCCCTCTTTCATCGCTGTGATCGTGCTCTGCATCTGCGCATGAGCGGTGATCATGATGACTACGGCGTCGGGATGGGCCGATCGTATCTCCCTCAAGCCTTCGAGGCCGTTTCCGTCGGGGAGGATGAGGTCGAGGAGTATCACCTGCCTCTCCTGAATTGCCCTGAGTCCCGAAACAAGCCTCGTCCGGGAGACGACGCTGTACCCCGTCGGCTCGAGGGCTTTCTTGATTACCCAGATGATGCTTTCATCGTCGTCGATGACTAATATTTTTTTGTCCATTATGTTTCGAAAGGTATGTAAATAAAAAATGAGGTACCTTTGTTTACCTGGCTCTTTGCCTTGATGAGCCCGCCGTGGTCCTTGATAATCTTTTTCGATAGAGCAAGACCAATGCCAGTGCCTCCCTTCTTTTTCGTATAGAAAGGAATAAATATCTTCTGAAGGTCCTTCTCGGACATCCCCCGTCCCGTATCTTTTACAGAGATCAGTGCCCACCGTTTGATCCGCCCTCCCTCCCTGACGGATTCTTTCGAAGGGGAGGTGGAAACTTCAAGTCTGCCCCCTTTTTTCATCGACTCAATCCCATTCTTTATAATGTTCAAAAAGACTTGGAGGAGTTTTGCCTCGTCTCCTCTCACCTGGGGAAGGCTCGGGTCATATGACCGTTTAAGCGAGATACCGGCTTTCCTGATCGGGATATCCATGATCGAGAGCGCCTGCTCCATAACCTCATGGATATTCACCGGGTTGAATACAGGCTTCTTGCACAATGTCAGGTAGTCATGGAGGATCAGGTTGAGCCGATCCGTTTCCCGGATGATAAGGTCGACATATTCGTCGATAGACGCATTCTGTGTTTTATTGCGCAGGAGT
>JAJYLU010000040.1 GCA_021787505.1 Nitrospirota bacterium
CTGCGACGACCTCTCGTTCGAGGAAGACGAGAAGTCCTACCGGCAGATAAAGACGGTGCTGGAGGGTGGACTGGAGATACGGCCCGCCAACATGCTCATCTACGCCACGTCGAACAGGAGGCACCTCATGCCGGAGAAGACGGTGGACAATATTCCTGTGAATGACGGAGGAGAACTCCATCCCGGCGAGGCGGTTGAGGAAAAGCTTTCGCTTAGTGACAGGTTCGGATTGAGATTCGGATTTCCCCATTTCGAAGCAGGGACCTACCTGGACATCGTTGAAAATTATGCCTCGCTGAAGAAGATCGGGCTTCCCCGAAAGGAATTACAGAGTGAGGCTATGCAGTGGTCTCTCTCGCACGGGAGCTACTCCGGCCGGACGGCCCGCCAGTTCATCGACGACCTCGAAGGAAAGGGCCGGCTCAGAAAGCCGTCTCGATCCCGGAAGAAGGAATAGGACTGCGGAGGCCTTTGCGAGGTTCAGGGTAAAGAAAGCATTAACAACAA
This sequence comes from Nitrospirota bacterium, assembly GCA_021787505.1. Taxonomy (GTDB): domain Bacteria; phylum Nitrospirota; class Thermodesulfovibrionia; order Thermodesulfovibrionales; family UBA6898; genus Sulfobium. The sequence goes on from JAJYLU010000040.1 coordinate 508, forward strand.
AAAGGCCCTGAATTCGGGCCTTTTTTATGCGTTGCAGTATTCTGTGTTGATCTATGCCGCTGAGTCTACCTCTTTGCAGCAGTCCTCTCCAAGGATCGTTCTCAAATCTTCTTCAGGCGTTGCGGCTATAGGCTTGATGTCGAAGTTCTTAACGAGTACATCGAGCACATTAGGCGTGATAAAGGCCGGAAGTGTCGGCCCAAGGCGTATGTCCTTTATGCCCAGAGAAAGAAGTGTCAGGAGTATTGCCACGGCTTTTTGTTCATACCATGAGAGGATGAGCGAAAGCGGCAGTTCGTTCACACCTACACTGAAGGCCTTCGAAAGGGCAAGGGCGATCCGGATAGCAGAGTACGCGTCGTTGCATTGGCCGATGTCCAGAAGCCTCGGGATTCCTCCGATAGTCCCGAGTTCCTTGTCGAAGAACCTGAACTTGCCGCAGGCCAGGGTCATCACCACTGTGTCCTTCGGCGTCTTTTCGACAAATTTGGTGTAATAATTCCTTCCCTGCTTTGCGCCATCGCACCCGCCGACAAGGAAGAAGTGCCGTATCTGCTTGTTCTTTACCGCCTCAATAATTGTGTCCGCGACCGCCAGGACGGCATTTCTTGCGAATCCGGTCATTACCTCTTTACCCTCCTGGTCCCCGTCAAAACCGGGCAGCTCGAGCGCCTTTTCAACGACCGGAGTGAAATCGCGGTCGGCGATATGGGTGATACCCGGCCAACCCACCAGGCCGCAGGTGTAAATATTCCCCTGGTAGGCGTCTAGGGGCTTCTGCAGACAGTTCGTGGTCATCACGATAGCCCCCGGGAACAGGCTGAACTCCTTCTGCTGGTTCTGCCAGGCAGTTCCGTAGTGGCCGTAGAGATGGGGATAACGCTTCAGCCCGGGATATCCGTGTGCGGGAAGCATCTCGCCATGGGTATAGACATGAATGCCCTTGCCCTCGGTCTGCCTGAGTATTTCCTCGAGGTCCCTGAGGTCGTGACCGGAAACCAGGATCGCCTTTCCCTTTTTCGCACCAAGGGGGACCTTTGTAGGAACGGGGTGCCCGTACGTGCCGGTGTTTGCGGCATCGAGCAACTCCATCGTCCTGAGATTGACCTCGCCGCATTTCATCGCAAGCCCGATCCAATCATTCAATCCAAGGTCTGTCCGTGTCATCGCCGCAAGTGCCTCATGCATGAAGGCATAGACGGAATCGTCTTCCTGCCCAAGGATATAGGCATGGTCGGCATAGGCGGCGACGCCCTTCAGTCCGTAAAGCACGATATCCTGCAGAGATTGAATGTCGGGATTGAGACACCGGGCAGGCACATGCTCCCTGACCCCCTTGCCCTGCTTCACGAGATCTGCGAGACCTGCCGCGGGAGAAAATGAAGCGCTTCCATCCGCAAAATCTGTTCTTCCGCCGGCGGCGGACACCTTCGACCTAAGGCCATCCCGAAGTGAAACGGACCTGGTGATAAGGTTCGCGAACCGGTCAGGATCAAAATCCACGTTCGTAAGAGTCGAAAAAAGGGCCTTTGCTGTAAAGACGTTGGCGTCATGGTCATTTACGCCGACATTACTTCCTTCTGCCGCATAAAGCGACAACCCTTTCAGTGAATAAATGAGCAGATCCTGGAGGGCGGCCACCTCCTCGTTCTTGCCGCAGACACCGATTTTTGTGCAGGCCTTGCAGTGGGCCGCCTGTTCACACTGATAACAAAACATAATAACCTCCTGAGCATGATTTTTTGAGTTTGCTGTCCATAGCTTTAGTTAACTATAAACTTTGAACTTCAGCTTTGGTATGACATAGGTCATATGTAAAGAAATTTTCGTCAGGTAAGTATATTGGAAATACCGGATGTCATGGCGCCGGCCGGCGAAGCCGGCGCCTTCAGCCAATCAAATGCGTGCTACCCTTGCACCTCAAAGATAAACGAGACCTCCACCGGCGCGTTCAGCGGCAGGATATTTACGCCTACGGCGGTCCTCGTATGTCTACCCGTCTCCCCGAAGACCGAGAACATGAGGTCAGAAGCCCCGTTTAGGACCTTCGGCTGGTCGATAAAATTCGCTGCCGATGCGACATACCCCTCAATCCTGACGCAACGCTTAACTTTGTCCAGCCCCCCGATTGCCGACTTCAGCACAGCAAGCCCGTTTATCGCCGCGGTCTTTGCAGCCCCGGCCGCTTCTTCGAGTGAGACTGTTTCCCCTACCCTGCCGGTCTTTATCAGCTTCCCTTCATGCAGCGGCAGCATTCCGCTCAGATAAATGAGATTTCCCGTTCTCACGAAAGGAACATAGGAACCGAGGGGCTTCGGTGCTTCAGGCAGCTCGATTCCGAGAGACTTCAATTTTTCTTCAGGTGTCATGGGACCTCCTCAATATCTCGCATCCGCGAAATCGACCCATCCGCCAGCCCTGATAAGGGCCTTGTCGAACTCCGAAATCGAATAATCGAAGGTCTCTTTTCTCTTTCCGGACTCTATCGTCAATTTGTTCCCCTGAAAGTCGACCGAGACCTTCGCACCCTCTTTGTGGCTGAACAGTCTGTCGATCGCACTTTCGGGCAGCTCTATCGCGAGCATGCCGCAGTTGAACATGTTCTGCCGGAATATCCGCGCAAAGCTGGATGCAATCACAACGTTGATGTGGTTCATCTCGAAGACCCACGGCGCGTGCTCCCGCGACGAGCCGCATCCGAAGTTTGCCCTTGTCACGATCACCCTGGCATCAGCCACACCGGGGGACCGCGGGTCGAACCCCCCGAGTTTCAGGTCTTCGAGCATATGCGGCTTTAACGCGTCCTTCGATATCTCCGTGAGATACTTGGCCGGTATAATCTCGTCCGTATTGATGTCCGACCTGTCCAGAAAAAGGACCTTGCCCCCGAATTCCTTCATTTCGCACCTCCTTTGCTGTATTTCCTCGGGTCTGCGATCTTGCCCTCTATCGCCGTCACGGCGGCTGTCGCCGGGCTCATGAGATGCACCATTCCTCCCCTGCCCATCCTCCCGTTGAAGTTCCTGTTCGTTGTGGACGCGCAAACTTCACTGGGCGCCAGCACCCCGTTGGACATGCCGAGGCAGGCGCCGCAGGTAGGGTTCGTCACGCAAAAACCCGCGTCCATGAAAATCTTGATGATGCCTTCCTCGTCCGCCTGCCTGAATACCTTCGGAGTGGCAGGAGAAACGATGCCCCGTACTGTGGGCGCGATCGTCCTGCCTTTCAGGTAATCCGCCGCCACACGGAGGTCTTCGATCCTTCCGTTGGTGCAGGATCCGATGTAGACCTGGTCCACCGGCTCCCCCGCAATCATGGAGACGTCTTTCACCTGGTCCGGCTTGTACCCGTGCGTAACCTGCGGCTCCATGCCCGTGACGTCGATATCCAGCACCATCACGTACTCGCAGCCTTCGTCCGACCACCATCTAATGAAGTCCGCGGCGGCCGCCTTCTTGTCCTTGTATTCGGACGATATGAATGGCCAGAGGTACTCCACCGTCACCTCATCCGGCATGCAAACCCCGGATGTCCCTCCTGCCTCTATCGCCATATTGCAAAGGGTCATTCTGCTTTCCATCGACATGCCCCTGACCACTTCTCCATGGAACTCGATCACGCAGTCGGTCGCGCCGTTTACCGTCAGCTTTTTGATCACACTGAGGATCACGTCCTTTGCATAGACGCCCTCCGGCATCTTTCCCCGGATATTGATGCGGATGGTCTTGGGTTCCCTGAAGGCGCAGACACCCTTCAGGATGCCCACCTCCAGATCGGTCGTCCCGACACCCGCGGCAAAGGCGCCGAATGCGCCGTGGGTGCAGGTATGCGAGTCGCCCATAATCACGGTATATCCGGGGCGGATGAACCCGCTTTCCGGGAATATGGCATGACATACGCCGTTCCTTCCTATATCGAAAAAGTCCCTGATCGCATGCCTCCTTGCCCAGTCCCTTAGTATCTTCCCTTGCTGCGCGGTCTTCGTGTCCTTTGCAGGGGTGACGTGGTCGATCACCACCTTTATCTTCTCCGGATCGAATACCCTGTCTTTTCCCCTGGCGACAAGGTCGTTGATCGCGATGGGGGTGGTGATCTCGTGGCACATCACCACATCGATGCCGAGGACCTTCGTCCCCGGAAAGGGCTCATCCCGCAGATGGGCCTGAAAGACTTTCTCCGAAAGTGTCATCGCCATATTATTGTCCTTTCGATGCCTATTCTGATGTTGTCCTTACGGTTGATCCACAAAACAGAAGACAAACGTGCTGAAAAAGGGCCATAACCTGAGGCTCCGCAAGGCCCTTGCATGTTTGGAAATACCTTCTTCTGTATGTCAGTCGAGACCAAAACCGCGTTTACGTGAACCTCGATTATTATCTGCCGAATTTATGGACTTTTTCAGCATGCTTGTCTTCTCCTGATGAGATTCAGTTGACTCCATTATGGATTTAGAATATCATACGTCTATGTATTATTCAAATTCATTATTTTCATTTTGGTTATAACTTCCGGTATGGATTTCTATCAGCTTGTCTATTTCAGAAAAGTCGCTCTGGCCAGGAGCATAAGCCGTGCTGCCGAGGAACTCCTCATCACCCAGCCCGCGGTCAGCAAACGGATACGGTCACTCGAGGAGGAGCTCGGGGCAAAGCTCTTCGACCGCATCGGCAAGAAAATATTTCTCACCAAGACCGGTGAGGTCCTCTTTGCCCATGCGGAAAAAGTCCTGCGTGACCTCGATGAGGCAAAGACCGCCGTCCGGGACATGTCGGAGCAATGCGCCGGGGAACTCGTCATCGGCACGAGCGATCATATCAGCCTGCACCGGCTCCCGGGGGTCCTGAAGGCCTACATCACGGCTTTCCCAAAGGTGGACCTGAAACTCCGCTGCCACCGCTCCGAGACCGTGCTCGATATGGTCGCCAGGAACCTCGTCGACCTCGGCGTCGTCACCCTCCCGGGAATCGCGCCGAACCTCGTAATGAAAGTGATTTGGGAAGACCCCATGTCTCTCGTGTTTCCGAAGGAACATCCTCTGGCGGGTCGAAAGACGATCGCGCTCAGAGACGTCACCGGATACGGGATGATCCTGCCTGAGACAGGGACAACGACCCGCAGGAATATCGACGCCGCTTTCACGAAGAAAAGACTCCTTCCGAAGGTGGCCATGGAGGTCGCTTACATCGAAACGATCAAGGGCCTTGTAAAGGCAGGGCTCGGTATTTCGATCCTCCCCGACAAGGCGGTGGAGCAGGAGATAAAATCAGGCGAACTCCTGAAGGCAGGAATACGGAATGCGAACTTTTCAAGGAAGCTCGGCATCGTCCACCTAAAGAACAAATTCCTTTCCCGTCCGGCGATCCAGTTCATGAAGTTCCTGGAATATAAGCAAGCGTGACGCGTCACCGCCAGACTTCCAACGCTACTCCTTTATCCCTATTTCCTTTCCGACCTGCCTGACAAGCTTCTCATCGTGCTTCAATATGTTCATGCAGGGCGGGGCTTGGCAGGTCACCGCCTTTACGAGCTCATCCAGGGTGTGGTATTTTTCTTTTATCTGCTCCTTGTCGATCACTACTTTCCCGTTGAGCACAGTCTTGCCGTCGTGACAAGCCTCGCACATCCTCTCCCACAGGCTCACCCGCTGGGCAGCGTAACCGTAACCTGCCGTCAAAAAGAGGAGAAGAACAATCACCGCGAAAGTCCCTGTTTTTCTCATATAGAATTTCTCCTTGTCATCTTTGCGCTTATGTAAATCACAGTCATATCCGCCGCTTTTAAGGCTTCTTTCGCATGTCCGCTATTCGTTAGGTAATATAAGCCTCATTATACCAGGGATCACCTGCCTTGGGTAGACATTAACCTCGCATGCCGCCGTCTCCGTGTTCGCAGTGGCAGCAGCGCGACCAGCAACAGGTTCTCATATTAAAAAAAACGCACTTTAGGTAAAATAAAGGTCATGCCGAAGCTGATGAAAAACCGGTCGAGAAAGAGCGGGCTCCCGCCCGGCACGCTGATTCATATCGGTGAACAAATGGACAAAAAACCGAAGATCACGATAATCGACTACGACGATTCTTCCTCCCAGGAAAAAGAGGCGGAAGAAATATCCGAGTGCTACCCGTTCAGGAACAAGCCCTCGGTCACCTGGATCAACATCGAGGGGCTCCATCATGTGGAGATACTCGAAAAACTCGGCGGATGTTACGGTCTTCATCCCCTCGTGCTCGAGGACATCCTGAACACCGACCAACGGCCCAAGATGGAAGATTACGGCGATTACCTATATATCGTCCTTAAGATGCTGCATTTTGAGGAGGTGAAAGGGACCGTCGAGGCCGAACAGATCAGCCTTGTGCTGGGCGAGCACTTCGTCATCTCCTTCCAGGAAGGCCTCGACGGAGACGTATTTCAGCCGGTAAGGGAGCGGCTCAGGAACAACAAGGGCCGCATACGGAAATTAGGCGCCGATTATCTGGTATACTCCCTGATCGACGCCATAGTGGACAACTATTTCATTATCCTCGAAAGGACCGGGGAGTCAATAGAGGATATCGAGGAAAAGGTGCTTGGAAACCCTTCGACTGCCATGCTCAATGACATTCACTTTCTTAAAAGGGAGATGATCTTCCTGCGCAAGGCGGTCTGGCCGCTCCGGGAGGTGGTCAGCGGGCTCGAAAGGGGAGATTCGGCCCTTGTCAGAGGGTCGACGAAGGTCTTCCTGCGGGACATATACGACCATACGATCCAGGTCATTGACACGATCGAGACCTTCCGGGACATGGCGTCGGGCATGCTCGATATCTATCTGTCGAGCGTCAACAACAGGATGAGCGCGGTAATGAAGGTCCTTACGATCATCGCCACGATCTTCATGCCTCTCACCTTCATAGCCGGAGTTTACGGGATGAACTTCAAATATATGCCCGAGCTGGAATGGCGCTGGAGCTATCCGGCGCTCTGGGCGATCATCATCCTTATAGCGGCCTCGATGGTCGGATATTTCAAGAAAAAAGAATGGTGGTAGCGCCGTACGGACTGGAACATGAAACAGAAGGACGACTATGAATGAACTTATTACGTGGCTGGTGACCACGATCGGCGCGCTGGGATATCCGGGCATCTTCATTCTCATGGCGATGGAGAGCTCGGTCATACCGATACCCAGCGAACTCGTCATGCCTCCGGCCGGGTATCTGGCCCAGCAGGGCGTGATGAACGAGGTGTCCGCGATCCTCTGCGGGACAGCAGGGAGTCTGGTGGGCGCCTACCTGAATTACAGCGCTGCCCACTATCTCGGCAGGCCCCTTCTTTTGAAATACGGTAAATACGTCTGGATCACCGAGGAGAAGTTTGCGAAGGTGGAGCGTTTTTTCAGGGACCACGGCGAAGTGTCCACCTTTGTCGGCAGGCTCCTCCCCGTGGTAAGGCACCTCATCTCGCTCCCCGCCGGGCTCGCGGGGATGAATCATCTGAAGTTCTCACTCTATACCGCTGCAGGGGCCGGGCTCTGGGTAACGGTGCTCACCTACATCGGCTACTTTATCGGGATGAACCGGGATCTGATCACGCGTTATTCACACCAGGCGCTGATAGGCGCGGTCCTCCTGAGCGCGGTCATAATCGCCCTGTACGTCAGGGCGCACAGGAAAAAGAAACTCGCCGGCGAGAGGAGATAACGACGCGGGCGGGCATTTTTTCAGGGGGAGCAGTTGCTGGACAGATTTAAAAAAAGGCTGATACTTTCGGGCGGGCTGATAATCCTCATCGTATCCACGGGGACGTTCGGGTACATGTTCCTGGAGGGGTGGAATTTTCTTGATTCCCTATTCATGACGATCATCACCATTACCACCGTCGGATACGGGGAGGTCCATCAGCTTTCCCGCACCGGACAGTTCTTTACAATTGCCCTTATCATAGGAGGTGTCGGTACCGTCTTTTACGTGCTGAGTACAGGGGCGGAATTTATTCTCGAGGGCGAACTTCAGGAGATATTCGGGAGGAAGAGAGTGGAAAAAAAAATCAAGGAACTGAAAAACCATTATATCGTCTGCGGGTACGGCAGGATGGGCAGGATCATCTGCAGGGAGCTGAAAGACAAGTCACTGCCATACGTCGTCATCGAAAAATCGCCCGAGAGGCTCCTCGAATATCCCGAGATGCTTCTTGTCGAGGGTGACGCTACGAGAGACGATGTCCTGAAGCTTGTGGGGATCGAAAAGGCAAAGGGCCTGATATCCGTCCTCCCCACCGATGCCGAAAACCTCTATGTCGTCCTCAGCGCACGGGGGCTGAACCCCGGACTCATGATCGTGGCAAGGGCGGGGGAAGAGGGTTCGGAGCAGAAACTCCTCAGGGCAGGCGCCAACCGGGTTGTTTCCCCATATCACATCGGGGGACTCAGGATAGCCCATACCGTACTGAAACCCGCGGTCGTCGACTTCATAGAATTCGCCACCAAGAGCGGGAACATCGACCTGCAGATGGAAGAAATCACTATCCAGGAGAATTCGCAGCTCGTCGGGCTCACGCTCGATGAATGCGGGATCGGCAGGGAACTGGGGATCATCATAGTCGCGATCAAACAGGCGTCGGGCGACATGAAGTTCAATCCCACCTTCCGGAGTTCGATAAAAGAAAGAGATACGCTGATAGCGCTCGGCGAGATTTCGAAGCTGAAGAAACTGGAAGAGATGGCGATGGCCCGAAAAGAGTAGTCGCCGAAGGGTCTCCCAGTCCCTTTTTGTTTGTATCATTTTTTGCGTTCTGTTATATTTGTATTGAAAAAATATTCCTGGAGGGAACATGATTGCGCTTGCTACCATCGTCCTGATAGTAATTCTCGGCGCTATGCTGCTGGTGATTTTTGCCGGAATCGCCATCTACAACAGGCTCGTCAGACTGAGGACCACGGTGCATTCCTCGTGGTCCGATATTGACGTGAATCTCAAAAAGAGATACGATCTTGTCCCGAACC
>JAJYLU010000041.1 GCA_021787505.1 Nitrospirota bacterium
GCTTCGGGTTTATCTATCTTGTTCACCGCGACCACTATCGGCACACTCGCCGCTTTCGCGTGGTTGATCGCCTCGACCGTCTGGGGCATGACCCCGTCGTCCGCGGCGACCACGAGGACGACTACGTCCGTGACCTTTGCGCCTCGTGCCCTCATCGAGGTAAATGCCTCGTGGCCGGGCGTGTCAAGGAAGACGATATCCTTGCCCTTCAGGTTGACCTTGTATGCGCCGATATGCTGGGTGATGCCTCCCGCCTCGGTCTCGGTCACTTTCGTCTCACGGATTGCGTCGAGAAGCGACGTCTTGCCGTGGTCAACATGTCCCATTATAGTCACAACAGGTGCTCTCGGCAGGAGCTTCGTCACATCCTCGTGCACCACCTCGACCTGCGTATCTTCCTCGACCGATGCGAGTTCCAGCTTGACCCCGAAACCCTCCGCCACAAGAAGCGCGGCATCCAGATCAACAGGCTGGTTGATGGTCGGCATGTATCCAAGCTCCATAAATTTTTTGACCACGTCGGAAAATTTCAGACCGATCAGCTCCGAAAACTCCTTGACGGTCGTGCCTTCGCGGAGCTTCAAATTCTTTTTTCTCGGCATCGTCGAAAGTATTTGTCCCTTTGACTCCTGCCTATGGCCGAATCTCGACCTCTCACCCTTTTTACCCCCTTTTAAGTCATGCCACTTCTTCGGCTCTATCTTTCTGATCGCCTGAAAGGCACGCTGAAGACCGGGCTTGGCCTTGAATTTCTCTATCTTCTCGGCCTCCATATCTTTTTTGAAGCGGTCGGGTAACTTTATCTCTTCTTCGCCCTCCGCAACGGGCACGGCAGGGGCCTCCGCTACCTGCGCCCCCTCCTCCGCTTCAGGCATCTTCTCCGGCTCTTCTGCTTTTGCCCCCGGGACTTCAATCGCTTTCTTTGCCTGCGGCTGCTGAGATTTTGTCACCGCGAGTGCAGCCTTCTTTTCCGCAGGCTTTGACGCCTCCGTCCTGGAAGGTGCCGCAGCCGGCCTGGCCGTCTCTGCGACAGCCTGTTTCGAATCCTTTACCGCGGCCTTTGAAGGCTTTTCGGCGGGGACTTCTTTTGCCGGCGCAGGCGAGGTCAACATCTTCGTGATTCTTGCGGCGATGGCATCCTCAATGGTTGACGAGTGTGTCTTACCCTCCACGCCGACCTTCGAAAGCTCGTCAATGATCTCTTTATTGCTTTTGTTTAGCTGTTTCGCTAACTCGTATATCCTTATTTTCGACATTCCTGGGCCTTACCTGTCTCCGTTTTCTTGCGATATCTCTGTCGAAGCGCGTTCTTGTATCATTAATCTTAAAATGGTATCATAAAAGACCTTGTTTATGCAATTCTGAAAGGAGGATTCAATCGTGGCAAGCTGTGTTGCATGCGGAAAGAAAAAGATAGTCGGGAACAATGTCAGTCACGCCAACAACAGGACAAAGAGGCGGATACGTCCCAACCTTCAGAGAACGCGCATCGCCACTTCGGACGGTCCGAAGAAAGCCTATGTCTGCACGAGATGTCTTCGTTCCGGCGTCGTGAAAAAGATCGTATAGATGAAAAAGGCGGGCTCCCTGCTCGATCCGGTACTCAGGCAACTCGGCATCGAAGCGGGCGTCCGTCTTGCGCGAATGAAAAGCGAGTGGCCTACCCTCTTCGACAGGCCCCTTTCGCTCCATATGTCCCCGGGCGGGCTTTCCGAAGGCGAACTGCTCCTGTTCGTCGACTCTCCTCTGTGGATCCAGCAGCTTAATTATTACAAACAGGAAATAATCGCGAAACTGACCCGCTACGGGGTAAAGGATGTCAGGTTCCGCCTCGGCAGGGTCGGTCTCAGGCAGGTCGCGGAAGAGTCGCGGCCGTTGCCTCCTCTTTCCGATGAGGAGATGGACTTCATCGACAGTCTGGCAGACGTCGCCGGTGATCACGAACTCGGCCGTGCAGTCAGGGCCGCAGCCGAAAGGTCCCTTAGGGCAAAAAAAAGGAGCGGGCTTTAGCCGCTCCTTCAGGTCATTTGCCAGCGACCTGTTTTACGCCGATTCCGCCTGTTTTTCGTAAATCAGGATCGGCTTGTCTTTCTTCGTAATCGTGTCTTCCGTAACGAGGCACTCCTTGATGCCTTTCTGGGAAGGTATCTCATACATCACGTCGAGCATGATCTCTTCGAGTATCGCCCTGAGTCCCCTAGCGCCGGACTTGCGGAGCACGGCCTTCCTCGCGATGGCGCCCAGGGCCCCGTCCGTGAACTTGAGCCTGACGTTATCGAACGACAGCAGTTTCTGATACTGCTTGACGAGTGCGTTCTTCGGTTCGGAGAGTATCCTCACCAGTGCCGCGTCGTCAAGCTCCTCGAGCGTCGTGACAACAGGCAGTCTGCCGACAAATTCCGGGATCAGGCCGTATTTTATCAGATCGCCGGGCTCCACCGTGCTCAAAATGTCGCCTATCTTCTTTTCACTCATACTTATGAGGTTCGTACCGAACCCGACTGTCTTCTTGCCGGATCTCTGCTCGATTATCCCGTCGAGTCCGATAAACGCACCCCCGCATACAAAGAGGATGTTCGTCGTGTCCACCTGAATGAAATCCTGCTGCGGGTGTTTCCGGCCCCCCTGGGGCGGGATGTTGGCGATCGTGCCCTCTATGATTTTCAGGAGCGCCTGCTGCACGCCCTCGCCCGACACGTCCCGGGTGATCGACGGATTATCGGACTTCCTGCTGATCTTGTCTATCTCATCGATATACACAATACCCCGCTGCGCCCTCTCGACGTCGTAGTCTGCACCCTGGAGGAGTTTGAGGATGATATTCTCCACGTCCTCTCCTACATAGCCGGCCTCGGTCAGCGTCGTCGCGTCGGCGATCGTAAAAGGCACGTCCAGAATCCTTGCCAGGGTCTGTGCCAGCAGCGTCTTGCCGGTGCCGGTCGGTCCGATCAGGAGGATATTGCTCTTCTGGAGTTCGACGTCGGATTCAGCGGGGTTATAGATCCTTTTATAATGATTGTGCACCGCCACGGAAAGGATCTTCTTCGCCCGTTCCTGCCCGACCACAAAATCATTCAGCACGCTGTGGATCTCCTTTGGGGTGGGCAGCTTCGGCAGGGGCTCCCCGCCCGCCTCGACATAGAGTTCGTCCGCGATTATCTCATTGCAGAGCTCGATGCATTCGTTGCAGATATATACGGTAGGACCGGCAATGAGTTTCTTTACCTCCTCCTGTCCCTTGCCGCAGAACGAGCACTTGAGAGCTTCTTCGTCTTTCTTCGCCATCTAATCCTCCAGTTCAAAACCTGATCGCTTCACAAAAATACCGCTTTCCCCGTTTGCCTAACTTTTCTTCTTTTTCATGCTGAAGATGACTTCATCGACTATGCCGTATGCCTTCGCCTCTTCCCCCGACATGAAAAAGTCCCTGTCGGTATCCGCCTGTATCTTTTCGAGCGGCTGACCGGTGTGGGTCGAGATAATATTATTCAACGTCTCCTTCATCCTCAGAATTTCTCTCGCGTGGATCTCGATATCAGTCGCCTGCCCCTGGAAGCCGCCCATCGGCTGATGGAGCATGATCCTCGAATTGGGGAGCGCATACCGCTTCCCCTTCGTGCCCGCTGCCAGCAGAAGCGCACCCATGCTTGCGGCCTGTCCCACACAATAGGTGGCGATGTCCGGCTTCACGTACTGCATCGTGTCGTAGATCGCCAGGCCGGAAGACACTACTCCTCCGGGTGAGTTCACGTAGATGTGGATGTCCTTGTCCGGGTCCTCGGTCTGGAGGAAGAGCATCTGGGCGATCACCGTGTTTGCGACCATGTCGTCGATCGCACTGCCCAGGAAGATGATCCGGTCCTTGAGCAGTCTCGAATAAATGTCATAGGCCCTTTCGGACCTTCCGGTCTGCTCTATTACAATAGGTATCACGCTCATTCGTATTAGACTCCTTTTGAGATTTCTGCTTTGGAAAGTATCAGGTCCAGCACCTTCTCGTCCCTGACCGAATGTTTCAGGCTCTCGAGAGAGCCGTCCTTCGTCATGAAGAGATTGATTACCGCCTCCGGGGTAGTCTGAAGACGCCGCGCAAGCATCATGATCCTCGTCTTCATCTCTTCCTCAGTCACCGAGACCTGTTCCTTTTCTGCGATCGTATCGAGGAGGATGGTGGCCTTTGCGCTGCGGACAGCCTTGGGCCTCAGTTCTTCCGCCAGCTTCTCATCATCCTCCGGAGACGCTCCTTCCGCACTCTGCGCCAGTTCCTTCGGCTGTTTTCTCGCATGCTTCTCGTTTATCACGAGTGTCTCGAGTTCCCGGTCGAGCATCGACTGGGGTATGTCGAAGTCGTAGGCATCAATCAAGTGGTCGAGCAGTTTCGACTTCTGTTCGTTCGCCGCCTTTTCCTTCTTCGCCTTGACTATCCCTTCCTTCACCCTTTCTCTCAGCGACTCGAGCGACTCGTGGCCGAAGTCCTTGGCAAGCTCGTCGTCGATCAGAGGGACCTTTTTCTCCTTGACCTCTTTGACGGTTATCTTGAGGCGGTCGCCCTTGCTGCCTTCTTTTACCTCGCCTCCCTCCACCGCCGGAAGGATAATCTCTACCGTGTCCCCTTTCTTCCTGCCGGTCAATTCCTCAAGGATGCCCTTCGGGGCCAGCTTCTTCCCGAGGTCCATCACCTGGTCTTTCGCGGAAGAAAGCTCCTTTTCGCCGGAAGGGTCGAATTTCACATAATCGATTACGATCAGGTCGTCCTCACGGATCTCCCTGTCGACGACCTCGTACATCGCCCTGCCTTCCTGGAGACCCTTGATCGTTTCATCTATCTCTTTCTCTTCCACCTCGCAGGGGACGTCTTCCACCTTCAGTTCCGTATACGTGAAATTCTCGATTCGCGGCCGCACCTCGACGGTAAGCGCAAAAGCAAGCGGTTCGTTACGTTTGAGGTCAAGCGATCCTTCGAACTCGGGAAGGGTCACCGGCACGAGTTCGGCATCCTTCAGCGCCTGCGAATAGTACTGCGGCACGAGCCTGTCTAAAATATCAGCTTTGATATCGTTGCCGAACCTTTTCTCTATCATAGGGACCGGGGCCTTGCCGGGCCTGAACCCGGGTATGCGCGAACGCTGCCGGACATTATCAAGCGACGCGGTGTATTCCTTCTCGATAATATCGGTCGGAATCTCTATTTTAAGCCGTTTCTTGGTGCTGCTGATATTTTCAACAGTAGCGCTCAAAATCGCCCTCCTTAAGCATTTATCTACTCTAAAATAATACTTCTCAATTAGTCAATTTGAGGCGCCATCATGAACACGAGATCCTGTCTCAACAACTATCCTTCATTTAAAGGACTGTCATGCCCGCGGAAAACACGTAGGGGCATGGCATGCCATGCCCCTACCCGGAGATGGGCGTTATTCGTTCTTACTGACCGGATGTAGAAACAGCGACCCGTTTCTGTTAAAGTGAATAGCATCATGGAACATATCAAGATCACCAGCCCCTCCAACAGCCGCATCAAAGAGGCGATAAGGATCAGAGAGAGAAGACATGCCGAAGGGGATAATCTCTTTGTCGTGGAAGGCCCCAAGCTCATCGAAATGGCGCTCGCCGCCGGCGCGAAGATCCGAGAGGTTTTCTTTACCGATCATTTCACCGCAAAAAAGGAGGGGAAGGAACTCTTAGGACTTCTCTCGAAAAAAACGACAGATATCTGCCGGGTTGCGGATCACGTATTTGCAAAGCTGTCCGATACCGAAACGCCCCAGGGGATTGCTGCGGTCGCTTCTTATCCTGTCCTGTCGCTCGATAGACTATCCCCCGGTGCCGCTTCGCTATATGCAGTACTGGATGGAGTGCAGGACCCGGGGAACCTGGGAACGATCATAAGGACTTCCGACGCCGCCGGCGTTGACGCGGTCATTCTCCTGGAAGAGACGTGCGATGCCTTCATCCCGAAAGTCATAAGGGCAACGGCCGGCAGCATCTTCAATGTCCCTTTAGCTCTCGCTACGGACGACCAACTCATGGCCTGGCGACGGGAGCACGGGATACAGATTGCGGCTACCGCAGCAGATGCACCGAGGTCGATCTTCGAGGCTGAACTGACCGGTGCCCTGGCGTTCATCTTCGGGAACGAGGCCAGGGGAGTGAGAAAAGCGATTAAGGATTCTGCCGACTTGCTAGTAAAGATACCGCTGTACGGAAAGGCCGAAAGTCTGAACGTAGCAACCTCCGCGGCGATATGCCTCTATGAGGCGGTGAGGCAAAGAAGGGGACCTAAAACTCCTTGAAGACCTTCGCGAGAGAATCGCCCGCGACGTGCATCTTAAATTCGTTAAAATAGCCGAAAGGCGTCGTCATGACCGCATAGCCCGTCCGTTCCAGCCGTTGTCTCACATCCCCAAGCAACTGCCCTGCAAATTCAGGGGAGGACTTGCTCGACGAGAGGTGGTTGAAGGAGTGAAGCACAATGTTTTTCGTTCCAAACTTCCCCGCGATCCATTTGGCATTCTTCACAAACTTCTGGACGACGCTCTCGTAGTTGCCTTCGTCTTCGGCCTCGCAGTGGAAGAATATCACCACGGCATTTTCGGCCTTCTCCTCGGTATCCACATCAGGCACGTCACCGAGTGTCTTCGATGCGGTCTTATACCACCATTCTTTTGTATAGAACATGAGAAGTTTCATGGGTGATTTTCGTATAAAGCTCTTCGCCCTGTCAATTTAGCTATAAAAGTGGTATAACATTTCTCTATGAAGATCGATCTTTCGCAGGAACTCCTCAAGACCGCCGTTTCCGCCGCGCGGCTTGCGGGAGACATCATCCTCAAGAACCTCGGACATCTCTCAAACGAAGACGTGCAGACCAAACAAGCCTTCGACTTCGTGACGAAGGTGGACAGGTGGTCCGAGGCGGTGATCATGCAGACGATCCGGGAGAAATTCCCCTCGCACCGCTTCCTGACCGAGGAGACATTAAAGCAGGAAGATACCGGAGAGTATCGCTGGATCATAGACCCGCTCGACGGCACGACGAACTATATTCACAGCTACCCGATGTTTTCGGTTTCGATCGCGCTTGAATATGAGAGTGAGATCATCATGGGCGTCGTCTTCGACCCGTTAAAGGATGAGCTCTTTCATGCGGTCAGGGGCGGAGGCGCTTTTTTTAATAATAAAAAGCTCTCCGTGTCAGGTGTAGCTTCTCTCGACAAGAGCCTTGTCGCCACAGGCTTTCCTTTCCGGGCGAAGGAGATGATCGATCATTACCTCCGTGCCTTCAAAGAAATCTTCCTTGGGGTGAGCGACATACGGCGCGCAGGGTCGGCGGCGATAGACCTCGCCTATGTTGCGGCAGGCAGATTCGAGGGCTTCTTCGAACTGAAACTGAGCCCCTGGGACATTGCAGCAGGAGCGCTGCTGATAGAAGAAGCAGGAGGCGTAGTTACCGATTTCGGGGGAGGAAAGGAGTATCTTTCGACTGGGAATATCGTCGCGGGCAATGGGTATATTCAGCCGCAAATCCTGAAGACTATCAGGAATGTATTTCAGGGTGTCGTCGACAGATAGAGCAGACAAAAAAGCTTCTGGAGCGAAACGCTGCTCTTCCAACTTTTTTCAGGATAAAAACAGATGCGCCTACAGCCCTGTCGGATGGTCGATGAATTCTACGGCGAGCCCTAATTTCTTTTTCAGCATCTCCCCGACCGCTTTCACCCCCAGTGTTTCAGTAGCGTAATGACCTGCAAATATCAGGTTTACTTTCATCTCTTTCGCGAGATGATAGGCGCTATGGGACGGCTCTCCCGTGAGAAAGGTATCTATCCCCAGCTCCTCGGCGTCATGGATCGCGGACCATCCTCCGCCCGAAACGACGCCCACATTGTGGACCCTTCTCCTGAAATCCACGTACCATGACCTCACCTTGAGCGTCTTGTCCACAAGTCTTACGAAAACGGACATCGGCGTGAGGGCATCGGTCCTCCCCCAGTACCCTATTCTTTTCCCGTGGTATTCGCCGAACTCGCCCATTTTCCTGAGCGAAAGGACCCTGAGGAGTTCTGCATTGTTGCCATACCGAGGATGCCAGTCAAGCGGCAGATGGCATGCATAAAGCGAGATGCCGGAATCCAAAAGGGCCTTGATGCGCTTCCTCGTCACTCCCCTGACAGAAGTAAGCCCGCCCCATATAAGGCCGTGATGAACGAAAAGGAAATCGACGCCCCTTTCTTTCGCCCTTTCGAAGGTATCTTCGCAGGCATCGACCGCAATGCCGACCTTCCCCACGCGCTCCCGGCCTTCCACCTGCAGCCCGTTGACACTTTCGTCTTTCGGGAACTCTGACAGGGAAAGCTCCGAGTCGAGAAACGACACGAGCTTCTTCAGCCCTATAGACTTCACTTGCTTAATGCGAGGCCCGCCTGCACCGGCGTGCAGATGCCGTCGAGGTTGAACTGATAAGTATCCCACTGTTTGCACCGGCTGCATCTTCCGGACCATTCGTCCGAGCTGTACCCGCAATGCGCGCAGCAGTAAGGCAGTCTCAGTGACTTCTTTAGGTCGATCACCTTCCGGTATTCAGCCGCCGCCTTGTCAGGCTGGTATCTCCTCATGTAGATATTGCCGAGCAGCTGGTGGAGCTCCGGATAGGAAATCCCAATAGCCTCCATGCCGGAGAGGGTCTCGAATGCGTCGTCGATCATCTCGAGCCGGTAGTAAAGCTTGCCGAGAAAGAACCTTGTCACCGGGTCATTCGGGTTTCTCGAAATCCCGGCTTTATAGATCGAGATAAGCCTTCCCGGCTCACCCAGACTGATGAGCAGGTCTTCAAGCCTTGCCAGGACGATCTTCGAGGAGCTGCTCTCGTACGCCTTTTCGAGCAGGTTGACCGCCTCCTCACTTTCGCCTTCCCTCAGCATCACCTCGGCAAGCCCGAGCGTGGCGGGGACAAAATCCTTTTCGAGGCGTAATACGGTTTTAAAGGCCTTCTTCGCCTTTTCCGGCTGGTTATTCTCAAGACTGTGCCTGCCATACTCATATTTGTAGCCGATAAGGCCCTCCTGCTCGCGCTTCCTGTCTCTTTCGGCATGCTGGTGTTTCAGGATCGATTTCTGCAGATACACGAGGTCGTCCCACCTGCCCTGCTTCTCAAGAATATCGCGCTTCCGATAAAGCGCGGCCAGATTGGCATCGTCGATATCGAGGATATCGTCGATATATTTCAGCGCATCCGACCACCGGCCGGACTTTTCGAACAATCTTTCGAGGGCGAAGAGCGTTTCGAGGTTCTCCGGATTCGCCATCCTCGCCTTCTGGTAAGAGGTATTG
>JAJYLU010000042.1 GCA_021787505.1 Nitrospirota bacterium
TGGACGAATCCATGATCACCGGCGAGCCCATTCCCGTTTCGAAGTTGGCCGGGGACCGCGTGATCGGCGCGACCGTAAACGGCACCGGCACGCTGATCATGAAGGCTGAGAAGGTGGGGGCAGAAACGCTCCTGGCGCAGATCGTCCATATGGTCGCCGAGGCGCAACGCAGCCGTGCGCCGATCCAGAAGCTCGCCGATATCGTTGCCGGATATTTTGTTCAGATAGTGGTGAGCATCGCGGTTCTCACCTTTGTGGTCTGGGCATGGCTCGGCCCCGAACCCCGCATGGCATATGCGTTAGTGAACGCAGTTGCGGTGCTGATAATAGCTTGTCCCTGCGCCCTGGGGCTGGCAACTCCGATGTCGATCATGGTAGCCATGGGAAAAGGGGCTACGGGCGGAGTGTTATTCAAGAACGCTGAGGCAATAGAGGTTATGAAGACCGTAAATACACTTGTTACGGACAAGACCGGAACACTCACCGAAGGAAAGCCGAAACTCGTGAGTGTCGTCACGGAAGCAGGACTCGACGAGGAAACATTGCTCCATCTCGGCGCAAGCCTGGAGATGGGCAGCGAACATCCTCTCGCTGCTGCGATTGTAGCCGGAGCGAAGGAAAAGGGCATCTCTCCTTCGAAAGTGGAATCGTTCGAGTCTCATACCGGACGCGGGGTGACGGGTGTGATTGACGGCAGAAAGGTCGCCCTTGGAAACCGCAGGCTCATCGACGAACTCGGTTTTGCTCTTGGCGGTCTGCCTGAGAAGGCAGAGATCATGCGAAAGGAGGGACAGACCGCCATGTTTATAGCGATGGACGGAAAGGCAGCCGGACTCCTCGGAGTGGCTGATCCAATTAAGGCGACGACTGCAGAGGCCATCGAGGCGCTTCACAGGGAAGGCATACGCGTTGTCATGCTTACAGGCGACAATAGGACCACTGCCGAAGCGGTATCGAAGAAGCTCGGCATAGACGAGGTAGTCGCAGAAGTGCTGCCCGATCAGAAAGCAGAGATCGTCAAGAAACTACAGGCTGAAGGAAAGATCGTGGCAATGGCAGGAGACGGGATCAATGATGCCCCGGCCCTCGCACAGGCGCAAGTAGGCATCGCAATGGGAACCGGCACGGACGTGGCAATGCAGAGTGCGGGGGTGACTCTGGTGAAGGGCGATCTGCGCGGCATTGTCCGGGCGAGGAAATTGAGCAGGGCCACGATGCGCAACATTAAGCAGAACCTGTTTTGGGCCTTTGCCTACAATGCGCTGGGCGTTCCCGTCGCCGCCGGCATACTATATCCCTTCGTCGGCATCCTCCTGAGTCCGATATTTGCCGCCGCGGCGATGAGCTTCAGTTCGGTATCAGTGGTGGGCAACGCTCTCAGGCTCAGAAGGGCAAAACTATGAGGCAGAGATGACGACCGGGCAGACAGACAAGCCTCTGGTATGTATGCACTGCGGAGCGAAGATCGAGGGTGCTGCATTCATTGAGAAGGAAGGCGGTCTCTACATCGGGGAAGAGTGTTATTTTCGCGATACCTATCTCGACGGCATTGTGGACCGCATCGAGGCGAGCTACCTCGCCACGATTGAGGCATTCGTGAACGCTATTGACGCACGCGAGCATGAAACAGGGAACCATTCACTGAGGGTTTCCAGATTTGCCGTCATCCTCGGCTACCGCTTCGGAATGCGCGGCCGCGACCTAGTAGATTTATACTGCGGGGCCTTGCTGCATGATATCGGCAAGATCGGCGTCCCGGATGCCGTCTTGCTGAAACAAGGGCCCCTGAGTCCCGAAGAGGGGGAGGTTATGCACAAACACCCGGAGACCGGCTATCGGATCATAGGGCATATCGGCTATCTGAAGAATGCTGCGGAAATAATCCATGCACATCACGAGCACTTCGACGGCAGCGGTTATCCGCTCGGCCTGCGAGGGGATGACATTCCTCCGGGGGCGAGGGTCTTTTCGGTAGCCGATGCCCTTGACGCCCTGACTGTGGCGAGGCCCTATCGAAAGGCGCTCCGGTTTGAAGATGCGGTTGCCGAAATCGAAAAGGAGTCGGGTAGGATCTTTGATCCGGCCGTGGTTAGTGTTCTCAATGCGGCACTTGATGAGCTCAGGAGCTTTGTCGGGAAAGTCCCATTACTTGATCTTCCTTCGGCCTAGTGATGTGTTATGGCACTTAGCATGGCATGGGGAAAAACGTTACGGGATGACGACTTTGACTTCACGGCCACTGTAACCAAAATGTAGCCAAAAATATCCTAAAGGGCATAAAATGACGGAAAATACCATAAAGGATGGAACGGCAAAACTCCTTGCAAGATAAAGCAAAAGTCATAAAATGCAGGTAAAAGGCCCACTTACGAAAATGCCTAAAATTGCTTTGACACGGTAGAGGTCGGCGGTTCGAAACCGCCCGGGCCTACCATATAAATTAATGGCTTACACGATTCGTAAGCCATTTTTTTGCCCCAGTTTGTCCCTGGGACGGATCGAAATTAGAGAGATAAAATTTTAGCGACTTCTTCCTGAAGCAAACGCGAGTTTCAACAATCACTAACTGCGGACTTCATGTCGTACTGTGGAACAGGCATTTGCATATTTTAAATGTCACTTTTCCGAATAAAGTGCATCAAGCGGGCTTTTCGGGGCATTTGCCATGTTCCTGCATTCCTGAGCCGTAGAGCAACTCGGCGATAAGACGATGTATTCCGTTCATGTGGCCAAAAAGCCGTTTGACCTCCTCGACAGTAAACACCACAGGGAGTTTCTGTCCCCTCTTGGCCCGAACGGTATTGTTCAGATCGCCGGTTTCCTTGCCGAGCACATTACGATACAGAAATAAGATCGCATTAAACGCCTGGTTCTGCGTTGACGCTGAGACCCTCTTCTTCAACGCAAGATGGCTGAGAAAGTCTTTGAATTCACGTGAGGTCATGTCAGAGAGCTTTTTATCCCCTGTTACGGCGTAAGAAAAAAACCGCTCAATCCAGTGAAGATAGGTCCGTTCCGTGCTATAGGAGTAATGTCTTAGCCTGATCAGTCTTTTGACCTTTTCAAATGCAGCTGGCCTTTCATTATACTTCAATTTATCCCCGAGCTTCGGCGCCTCTTGACCAAGGTAATGGAAATAATAAAGCTTGATGGCCTCATCGGCCTGTCGCGGCTGCCAGTGGAGAATCTTATCATCCGATTTCAACATATCAAGAAATTCGAAAACCGCAGACTCATTATAATCTTCAGTGGCGATCGCCCGTGTCCGGCCGAAGCTCAAGAAACGGCTTACCCAATAAGCTATAAAAGGAACATTTTCCCCCGGGGCCAGACCGCGCTCCAAGAGATACTTTTGAAATTCAGGAAGTGCCTCTTTGATCCCCTTTGCCAAATTCCCCATAAATTAGCCGCCCTTACATTTAGTACGTAATAACAGCAAATGTATTGTAGGTTAATTAATACCTACTGATATTGCAAGATTTTTTTTCTTCACAAGGAAAAACATATGTGTTACTATGATGCCTGGGGATGAGAAAATGCTTGGACGGTATAGTAATTGTTAGACCACAAAATATTAATAATTAATGATAAGATAACACATGACATTCGAATGGGATCCGGCCAAATCTGAAGCAAATCTCAAAAAGCACGGCATCTCCTTCCATGAGGCATCCACGGTGTTTGGTGATCCATTGGCACTGACGTTCAACGATCCAGATCATTCTGTCGGAGAACAAAGATTCCTTACCTTCGGCTTATCCGGAATAGGGCGGTTGCTCGTGGTAGTACACACCGAGCGGAGAAAAACTGCACGAATAATTAGCGCGAGGTGCGCAACGAGACAAGAGAGGAAAATATATGAAAACGGCTAAACACGAAGACATCCGTAAAGAATACAAACGAGAAGATTTAGGCAAAGGCATAAGAGGAAAATATTTTCAAGAATACAAAAAAGGAACTAATCTCGTACTTCTCAGCCCCGATGTAGCAAAGGCATTTCCCGATGACGACTCGGTTAATGAAGCCCTGCGGAGTTTAATGAAAATAGCACGGCAATCCGGTCTAACAAAACATTCGAGGCGACGGGGATAAAGCTGTCTAGTTTTATTCAAGACTTTGTACCCTCGCGCCTCAATTCCCTCGTTATGTTCACAAAATAGATAAATGGAAAACATAAATAAAAAGCGGAATAAGGCTGGCCGAATCACCGCATGGCTTGTTACTTGGGATTGGATGGGTGATCATGCTAAACGAGAAAACAAAATTGTAACAGTACTGAGCAGGAGATTATCCCCCGAGCGAGTTTCACAAATTCTTGAAGTAATTTATGGGAATGAATATTACAACTTGGAGGAACGAATAGCTTTTGCAAAGAACAGAAAATTAAATCCTTATCCGGCTAATTACGACGACATTGGCGGCGTATCTTGGACGGGCAGAATATTGTGTGGACATAATCCCTTCTTGGTAGCAAGGCTGGTGGATAATCTATACGTCACGAGGGATGCTGAGGGAATTGAACACTTGACATGGGAAGAACGAAAGAAGCCTCGGCATTCCTTAACTTGTTACGATGCCCGAAATTACGGGAAGAAGAAAAAAAGGCCGGCGGGAAGTCCGCCGGCCCCGATATAGTTTACCTCAGTGCGATTCCTTCAGATCGAATACCGGGAAGACCTTGGCGATCACCCAGAACAACACGAAGGGCAGGATGAAGACCCCAACTGCACCGAAGAGCCCTTCCTTGAAGGTCTCCCAGTCGTGCGGGATGATCGGCATGTGATAGTGCATGTAACCGGCAAAGCTCAGGGAGAAGGCCTGGCCTCCGATAACGACGTTCCACCGCATCATGAATACGCCGAAGAGCACGAGAATTACGCCGACGATGGTCCGTCTGATCGTAAGTCCCGGGACCAGAAAGAGTATGAGCGGGATGAGGTTGCCGATTGTGTACTGGAGAATGAAGATATCAGTAAAGTCTCTGCCGTAGATAACACTCCTCAGCACGTCCCACGATTTCACCGCGGTGTAGCCCCTGAAGATAAGGTCGAGGAGTTCGAGGCTGATTGCGAAGACCATGAAGAAGAGGAGGTACTTCGCGGTCATGCGGACCACGCTCACCTCTACCCCTTTTAGGTCCTCTTTCGACTGGAAGCGCTGCGTGGGCGTCATCTTTCGTGAGGCAAGGAATTTCCGTATCTCCATCGTCATGATATAGGTGAGCATACAGAGCGCGATACCCGAGACGATCGCAGACATGATGAAGATGACCGGCATTAGCGGCGTCATCCAGAGCGCATTCGCCTTGACCGAGCCGAAGATAAAGCCCGCATAGCCGTGGAGAAAACAGGCGACGGGAATGCCGACGCCGGCAAGTATCTTGATCGCCTTATGGTCGCGCTTCAGGGACTCCTCGCTGATGTCGTATTCCCCGAGCGTGAGCGTGCAGAAGAGGATGAACTTGAGCCATTCGCCGATAGTCTTGTCCTGCTTCTCCTTCAGGGGAAGGGCGACCTCGACGAAGTGCTTCCTGTAGAGGAACCAGAGTTCAGAGGCGACGATCGCGCCGTAGGTAAAGAAGACGATGCCGAAGGCGGCGATCGCAGAAGTGAAGTGGGGCGTCATGAAGACATTGATGCCTCTGAAGGGATGCTGCAGGTGCAGCACGATCGGCAGCGGCGCCACGAACAGAAGCGCGAATGAAAAGACGAGCGCGAAACGGGCCATCTCCTTCAGCTGCTTGATCCCGAAGACGTGGTACAAGGACGAAAGCACGAATGCGCCCGCCACCAGACCGGTCATAAAGGGATACATCACGATCTGTATGCTCCAGTAGATATATTCGTTGGGGTAAACGAAAAGTTCCTTTGCCGTCCAAATCTCACCGTGGACCATCATGCTACTTCACCTCCCTGTCGAGACCGAGATAGTATACCTGCGGTTTGGTCCCGTATTCTTCTTTTAATATGCCGACCCTCTCGGTCATGATGATCTTCGTGACCGGGTCGTTGGGGTCTTTGATATTGCCTATCTGTCTTGCGCCGAAGGGACATGCATCGACACAGGCTGTCTTCATGCCCTTCGTGATCCGGTGGTAGCAGAACGTGCATTTCTCTGCGGTGTTGTATACGGGATGGAAGAACCTGACACCATAGGGGCAGGCCATTATGCAGTACCCGCAGCCGATGCACCACGTCCTGTCGACGAGGACGACACCGTCGGGGACCTGGAAAGTCGCCCCTACGGGACAGACCTGCACGCAAGGGGGGTTCTCGCACTGGTTGCAGAGCTTCGGCACGAAGAAACCTTTGTCGATGTCTGCATTCTTAATGTCTTCATATCCGTCAATGCCGAGGTCGATCTTAGACGTGGTGAAGCCGTCTCTCGCGCCCATCGGGGAATCGGCGTGCGTCTTTCCGTCCTTTGTGATCACGTACCGTTCGACCCATGTGCGCGTTACCTTGGCGTCATACGGGATATCGTTTTCGAGTTTGCACGCCCTGACGCACATCCCGCACCCGACGCACTTGTAAGTGTCGACGAGAAAAACCCATCGCACCTTTGTCTTATCACCGGTAGACGCCAGGAGCTCCCTGGGGTTGATTATCTTGAAGGCTGTCAGAGGAAGAGTAATTCCGCCGACGACTCTTGCCGTATTCTTCAGGAAGTCTCTTCTGTTCATTTCAGGCCCTCCAGGGGGTTATGCGGATTATGGCACATGACGCATTCGGTGCCGGGGTTGTGGGTGTCGGGGTCGATAGAAGGGATGTTTGCCCGTCCGCTCGTGGGATAGGGAAGGGGATAATGACATCTGAGACAGAGTCCCCTGCCCTTCTGGATCTGAAGTTTCTGCGGGTCCATGGGATGGTCTATTGCGGGGCTGTGGCAGTCTTCGCACGGTATGATCACATGCGGCGACTGCATAAGCTTGTTGTAATTTTCGCTGTGGCAGTCCTTGCAGTACGCGGAGCCTTTATACTTCACCTTGTAATTCTTCCAGAATTCCACATCTGCCTTGCGGTGCCATCCGTACATGTAGCCCCTCCTCCCTATTCCGAAGTCCTTCGGCACGTAGAAATAACGGACGACCAGGATGATGCAGACAAGACCTATAACTACCCATAATGGACGATAGACATGACTTTTCATTCAGCAGTACCTCATCTCCTGTCTCATTTTTCGACTACTATAATCGTACCATCAATATGACATGCTGACAAATACGGAAAGAATAAGAAGAAGCATTTTCTCAGCATCAGTGAATGCGCGCGACTGTCTTCCAAAACCGGCGTAATCCGGCCTCGAAGGTGAAAAGCAGGCTGCATTCAGTTGCCGGCAGGCGACTTGGCGACCGTTCTCTTTCCGGACGGTCCGGAACTCACAGCGCTCGTTTTTGGATCTGATATGGAAAGGGTCGTGTCCTTTTTCTTGACCTGATCGGTGGCCGTGATTTCAGTCAAATCGTATTTTCCTCCTACGCAGAAGCTGCAACCGTTGCCGGACGCGACATGGCCGCCTCCGATCAAACACTCGTTTTCAGTTGTTGCACGGACGCCAGACACAAAGAAGAGACTTGCGGTGATGAAGCATACCGTTATGAAAATCCGGAGCATTGTCGTGTTTGTCATTTAGGTTCTCCCATCGTTGATAAAAATCTCGATATGTGCCGAAAAGCCGGTTCCCATGTCAGAAGAAGCGCCTCTTTTTACCTCCTCTCTTGAATTATTTCCCGGAAATACCTGCCGTGGGCTTTCGCCTCGTATTTATGTTTCTCTGTTTCCGGTAGGGGTGGATTTTTTCATCTCCCTCGTTTTTCTATTCTTAGAAATTATCATCCGGCTGACAGGTGTGTCAATTTGAAGTTTAAATAAATAAGAAACTTTAAAACTGCAATTATCAAAAATGAAGTTGTTGACCCCTAACTGATTTATTGGAGGGACCCCAGGACTGCATATCGGGGGCTGAAGAAGTGATAAGAGAGGGGCTTGGCGAAAAAAAAGGCCGGGAAGAATTCCCGGCCTTTTTTGGCATCCCGTCACGACAGGAACTTCTTGGGGTCCCTGTACTCGTGGCATTTCACACATTCTTTCTTCGCCTTCTCAGGCGTGACCCGCCAGATATGCGGCTCGTGACACTGCTTGCACTTCAGGTTCATGCCCTGGATATGGAGTTTGTGCGCCCCGACATCCAGGATGTTCCTGTGGCATGTCTCGCAGATACCCCAGTTCGGTCTCACATTCTTGTGAGGTTTGTGGCATGTATAGCAGAAGAACTGCATCGGCGCGTCCGGGGTGAGCTTTATCTTTATCGCCTTCTTGATCGTTTTTTCGTCGGGCTGGTAATGGGTGACATCGAGGGTACCGTCCGCGATCAGCTGTTCTCTTACCTTCTCACTTCCGTGGCAGAAGAGACACTTGCTGCGGCCCGGCTTGAGGTCGACCGTCCTGTCCGTGTGGCAGTTGAGGCATGCGAGGCCCTCCATGCCGGTCCCGTGGACCTCCCTGTTCTTATGGCATCTGATGCAGAAGCGCGGCTCGGCCGTGAACTGGTGGATATTGTACCCGTGACACTTTACGCACTCGATCTGTTCCATGTAATAGTGGCGCGCATGGAGCCGCGAGTGGCTGATGTTTTTGGCCTCAGGGTATTTCGGGTTTCTCTCCCAGTGACACTGATAGCAGATCTTCCAGGCGACGAGGATCTCGCCGTGACGAGGCGAGACCGACTTGACGCCCTTGAACGCGAACCGGTACATCTGGATCATCTGTTCCTTCTTCGTCGCGTGATGGCATTCGTGGCAGGTGACCATCTTGTGCTCGCTGTGCGCCCATTTCTGGTTTTGGGCGTCATGAACGTGGCAGGTCATGCAGGCGTTCGGGTCGTGTTCGAAATAGTCGTTGATCCTGTAGGCGGTATATCCCATGCCGACAATCATAAACAGTCCGGCCAATGCGATAATAACCTTCGCTTTTGTCGAGATGCCCTCGCTGAACCAGTTGTATATCCGGTTCAGGAGGTTGATCGGATTAAACATGTAAAGCCTCCCCTAAGTCTGTTCAATTACAGCTCTTTTATATTTTTTTAAGCGCTTTGTATGCTGCTTGTACGGTACGTTCGATGTCCCTGTCGGAATGCGCCAGCGACATGAAACCCGCCTCGAACTGGGAAGGAGCAAGGTTCACTCCCTGCTGCAGCATCTCGGAGAAGAACGCCGAGAACTTGCGGGTGTCGGATGTCTTCGCTGTCGCGTAGTTATATACCTCCTTATCGGTAAAGTAGGTGCAGAACATGGTGCCCGCG